>NZ_JAPVLS010000028.1:0-101074 GCF_027158125.1 Streptomyces sp. H39-C1 | reverse complement strand
TCCAACACCGCCCGCTCATCCGCACACAGCAGTAACGGCTCCAGTTTCGGGCCCCGACGAGGCACCGATGCACCAGCAGTAGAAGTCACACAGCATCTAACGATCAACTACTGGCGCAGGACACTAGAGGTGACCAGGCAGATCGGCTCCAAGAGCTCGAACATCCGGCGGGCGGCGTGCGTCATGGCCAACATCGTGCCTGCGGTCACGCCGCGCGCGGAGTGGAACGGGACACCTGATCGCCTCTTCTGACTCGACCGGATCGGGAACGGACGGCGGGGCGGCGTAACAGCGCCTGCCCCGCCCACGACGTCATGGCACCAGGGCCACGCCGTTTCCTACCGCACAACCCCGGTGCCGCTCTCTGCTTCCTGGTGGCCCGGTCCGGCCGCGTAGGCCAGAGGAGGTGCGATCGCCTGGGCGTCCGCCTCCTCCCCCACCCACAACGCGATGAACAGGGCCGCGGTCGCCTCCAGGAGCCCCGCCCGGTCGAGACCCCCGCCGGCCACGGGTTCGCAGCCCACGTCCCGCACCAGCTCGCGTACCCGCGCCAGCGCCGTCTCGTCGTCTCCGTAGACCGGCCGCGGCCAGGGGTCGCCCGTCGAAGACGGGCGGCCGCATGCGCCACACGTCCTCGGGGCAGAGGTTGAAGGCCTTGACCACGTGCGCTCCCGGTGCCGCCGCGGCAAGGTGCTGTGCGGCCGACGGGCCTCCTTCCGTCAGCAGCCCGGAAGCCCGGCCCGATGGGTTGGAGCAGTCGAGCAGCACCTTGCCCCCCAAGGCCGCGTGCAGGTCCCGTGCCACGTCTGCTCCGGCGCCGAACGGCAACGCGGCCAAGATCACCTGACCGAGCTGGGCCGCCGCGCGCAGACCGGCGGCCTTCGCGCCGTCTTCTGAACCGCCGTGGTGCTCTGGACCCTGCGCGGTGGACCCAGCCGCCCGGTCGAACTGGGCGAGCGGATCGGGGGCATCAGTTCCAAGGTCCTCACCGAGACGCTGCGCGGGCTGCAGTTCAACGGACTGGTCGACCGGCAAACCGACCCCGGCCACCCCTCACCGGTCGAGTACCGACTCACCGCACTGGGTCGGACGTGCCTCGCGCCCATCGGTGCGGTCGGGGTATGGGCCTTCGAGTACGGCGACGAGGTGATGGCGGCCCAGGAAGGGGCATCCACGCCCGCTGCGCCTTCTCCGGTGCACTGAGCGATGTGTCTCGGATCTCGAACGCGCCGCTGGGCCCGCGTCCGTGGCGCACGCTCAGGAGAGGGCTGGGCCGTGGCTGCGGGTCCTGCCCCGTAGCCGGCGTCGGGCCGGTCACGGGGCAGGACCCGTTCGGTGAGCGGCTGCCCCTGGGTGTCGTTCGCCGTCGACGCGCTCGGCTCCTCCAGGCCCTTGCCGACACCTACCTCGTGCAGCTCTCCCGTGCCCGACCCGGTGGAGGAGGTGCCGTGATCGACCAAGGTGATGTTGGCCTGGACCGCGTTCTCAGTGGCGTCCGAGGGGTGGCCGGAGGTCATGACGCCCTCGCAGAAGGGGCCGGCCGCGCCGATGCTGATGTCACCGCCGATGCCGAGAGTGATGGCACCCTGCTTCTTCCTCGGGTGCAGCCCGCGACGTCGGGACCTGGTTTCGGCACCTCTGTGGTGACGGTCATGGCCGGCGGCCAGCACTGCCGCCGGTCATGACCTGGCAGTGGGTCCTCAGACGACTATGCGGTCGAGGTTGGGTGCCCCGGCGGAGGGGTTGGAGAACTTGATGGTGTTGTTTCCGGCCTTGAGCTGGACGGTGACGTCCTTGGTGACCACAGTGTTGTAGTCGGGTGTCGCCGCGAAACTGACGGTCTGGTTGACGCCGTTGACGGTCACGACCGCGGAGCGGGACTGGCCGACACTCATGAAGGAGACACTCATCGTGTAGCTACCCGCAGCCGCCTTGGCCACGTTGTTGAACGTCGCGGTGCCACCGCTGCCCAGGTAGCTGAGCTTCTTCCCACCCGAGCAGTGCGCGCAGCTGGTGATCGTCGTGCCACCGGCCAGAGTCGACGCCTCAGCCTCGTACGAGCTGTTCCCACCGGGCGGCGGGTCAGTCGGCGGGTCGGTCGGCGGCGTGCCGCCGTTCATGCTGGAGCCGAGGGTGTCCAGGGCCTTTTGGACCAGGGCCTGGGCGTTGGTGTTGAGGTTGGCGTTGGTGCCATTGACGACCCAGGACGGACCCGAGAACATCGCCAGGGTCACGCCGTTGTCGACGCCACCGGTGGTGCCGCTGCTGGGTATGCCGAGCAGCTGGGCTGCCTTGACGGACGCCTCGCCGAGTTCACGGGAGTCGTTGTCGGAGGTGTCCTGGCCGTTGGCGGTCTGGGTGTCGCCGAAGATCGATCCGATGACCTTGCCGTTGTAGAACATCAGCGCGAACTGACGCCCTGACATGCCGTGTTCCTTGAAGTAGAAGTGCGGACAGGGGGTCTTGCGGTCCCAGCAGTCGTCGCCGAGGACGTAGAAGGGGACCTTGTGGGCGCCCAGTGCCTGGCCGTTGCTGTCCTCCCAGGTCGTCTCGCCCTGGTGGTCGGGGTCGGGGTCGGGGTCACTGCCGTCGGTGTCGATGGCCATGCCGGAACTGTAGGTGTAGATTCCCGGCGCGACCTGGAAGACGTTCACGTCGGAGTGGGTCATGGTGTTGATGTGAGGCTTGGTGTTGACCTTGTTGGCGGCCGTCGAGTTCTGCTGGATGCCGGCCAGCACCTGGGCGGCGGTGTAGGAGGTCGCGGCCGGTGCGGCAGCCGGGGCCGCCTTGACCGTTGCGGATGTCGTGGCGGCGTCGGCATGGCCGACGACAAGGGGGATGGTGAGCGCGGTGGCTGCGGCGGCTGCCACAACGAGGCGCGTACGGATCGATGACATGGCGGTGTGGGACCTCCATTGTTTGGCAGCAAAGCCTCTTGACGAGTCAATGCATGTGCGACTCTCGTCGCGCATTTGCCTCGCCTCATCAATCGGCTATGCCAGATCGATACTTCCGAGGGACAACCGACTCGCGATCTTGAGCTGAGTCGGTCCTCGCATGGATCCTGCGCCGGCCGCGGTGGTGATCCTGGCGCCGGCTCCCGTAGAGCTGTCAGACGACGATGCGGTCGAGGTTGGGTGCCCCGGCGGAGGGGTTGGAGAACTTGATGGTGTTGTTTCCGGCCTTGAGCTGGACGGTGACGTCCTTGGTGACCACAGTGTTGTAGTCGGGTGTCGCCGCGAAACTGACGGTCTGGTTGACGCCGTTGACGGTCACGACCGCGGAGCGGGACTGGCCGACACTCATGAAGGAGACACTCATCGTGTAGCTACCCGCAGCCGACTCGGCGACGTTGTTGAACGTCGCGGTGCCACCGCTGCCCAGGTAGCTGAGCTTCTTCCCACCCGAGCAGTGCGCGCAGCTGGTGATCGTCGTGCCACCGGCCAGAGTCGACGCCTCAGCCTCGTACGAGCCGTTCCCACCGGCCGGCGGGTCAGTCGGCGGGTCGGTCGGCGGCGTGCCGCCACCGGTGATCTTGTTGAAGATCCGGGAGTAGGCGTAGCCGCTGGCCTTGTCGTAACTGTGGACTTCCCAGAAGGACAGTTCCTGGACGCCGTTGGTGGCAGCGAAGGCTTCCAGCGTGGCGGCGTCGGCCTGGGTGAAGTTCTCGTTGTCGTCGTTCTTGCCGGCGATGGGGGTGAGGCCCATGCGTCCGTATGCCTGTGCGGTGGTGATGCCGTAGAGGCTTGCGAGTTGTGCGGCGGTGCCCTTGGCTGCGGACAGGGAGTCGTTGAGGGCGTTCTCGCCGTCGCCGAAGTCCATGGTCATGATGTTGACGAGGTTGATCTTGACGCCCTTGCCCTTGGCGTCCTTGAGGAGGTTGAGGGTGTCGGATTCGAGGCCGGAGGGGTCCACGGCCAGGGTGTAGTCGACCTCGATGTTGGGGTTTTGGGCCTGGAGGGCGGCCAGGGCCTGGTTGCGGCGGGTGTTGACCGCGGTGTTGCCCAGGGTGCTGCCTTCGATGTCGAAGTCGAGGCGGGTGATGCCGTAAGTGCTGGCGACGTTGGCGTAGGCGGCGGTCAGTGAGGAGACCGAGGTGCAGGTCTGCGCCAGTTCCCCGCCCTCGGCGCCGCCGAAGGAGATGATGACGTTGCCGCCGGCGGCCTTGAGGTCGTTGACCTGGGAGGTGAAGGCGCCCAGTGCGCTGTTGCCGGCCTCCCACTGCGGAGTACAACCGGACTTGGGAATCAGGAAGGCCAGGGTGTAGCTCTTCAGCCCTGTAGCCCTCATGTCAGCTGCCATGTCGCCGGCTGTGTCGCCGGCGAGCTCCAGGTAGGGCGCGGCGTAGTGGGCCGGGAACGTGCTCATCGCCTGGGGGCCGGCGTTGGCGGTCGCGTTGATGCCCATGGCCACCGCTGCCACCGGCAGCGCGGTGGCGATAAGCCCCTTGGTGAGTCGTGACCATGTCACGGATGTCCTCCAGGTGAGGTCGAGACGGGGCATCCCCCAAGGGGGTCGGGCTCCCGGCCGGCGTCGCGGGACCGGAACGTGTGCCGTGCGGATGCTCCGAGAGAGCCGACGGAGCACGGTGTCCCGGCGAGGGGGAGCTGCGATATCTGGTGCCTCGACGGAACCGTTGGGCTTGCGGACGCAGCTCGGGAGAGCACCTTGAGCTGAGTCGAGCTGACGAGTGGGGAGGAAACGGCGCGGGGCCGGGTGTTGTGGAGTTGACCCCGCGGCGCGCAGTCAATCCCTCCCGGGCAGCGCTCGTCAAGAAGTTGGGAAGGAAAGTTTCCTAATAATTAACCGCCACTGCGTCCCGGGGGTGGACCGGGGCGGACGAGCAACTGCCTTCATGGGCGTTTCGACGCCTCACCGAGGCGCTCGGCCTCCCGCCTCGCATCAACATCGGCGGACGCCCGGCATTCCGCGTGGAACCGCCGACGGAATCCGCATCCACGGCCGAGGCGGTTGCTTCGGAGGGAAGGCGTTCATGTGGATGAAATATGTTCAACCTCTTGACTACCGCAGGGCCCGGGAAGACTCTGGGCGACATACCAGTTAGGAAAGTTTCCTTACCATCCATCAGGCGCTCGCGTTTGCGCGGTCGATCGGCACGTGGCACGGGCGGCTCCACCCCTGCTTCAGCCGCCGGGACACGGCGGGACCCACCTCGACACGCCGGTCCCGCAGCTGTCGAAACAGCCCGCCCGCGCGCCTGGCACCGCATCCAGCCGTGCGGTGCCCGACCCCTACTTCCGCCCCCTCGCGTTGGGACGCCCCCATGCCATCGAACAGAAAACGCCGACTAGCATTCGGCGGAACCCTGGCCCTGTTGGCCGCCGGCGTCGCGGCGGCCGGCTGGACCGGCGTCACTGCCGGCACCGCCGGTGCATCCGCCGTGCCCCCCGGCGTCACCCCCGTGCCCGTGCAGCGGGCACTCGACCTGTCGGCTGCCAACCGCCGCGCCCCGCTGCCGGGCATGCCCGACTGGAGTAAAGCCGGTTACCTCGGCGGCCAGCCACTGCCCGGCGCCTCCGAGATCAACCCGTCGACGTCCTGCCAGATCACACCGTCCCAACTGGCGTCCGGCTACGGTGTGGTGCCGAGTGACAGCAAGGATGATACGAACGGCATCCAGGCCGCGATCGACAAGCTGAAGAGCACGTGTTCGCCGACCGGCTCGTACACCAAGCTGTCGCTGATCTCGTTCCCGGCCGGCGTCCTCAACGTCTCCCACCAGATCGCAGTGGACGCCAACTACACCATCCTGCGGGGCGCCGGCAGCGATCCGACGACCGGTACGTCCTTCGAGTACCGGCCGGATGCCAACACTCTGTACGACACCCTCACCTCGGACGGCACTGACTCCGACGGCGACAACATGACCTCGGGCGACGGCAAGATGGGCTGGGCGTGGCCCGGCACCGGCCTGTTCCGGGTCAGTTCCCGTACGGTCGACCCCTCCTACCAGGCGGAGTACAACGCCGCGCCGGCGAACCGCAAGGAGATCTTCCTCGGCTCCATCAACCAGCAATGGAAGGCCGGCGCCAAACTGCGGGCCAAGCCGGGCGAGACCACGTTCGCCGCTCGGCAGGGCGACACGGTCGTCTACCTGGCGACCAGCGCCAAGATGACCAGTTTCAAGGTCGGCGGATTCGTGAATATGATGGCCGCCAACTCACAGAAGTTCTACCAGTCGATGGACGCGGTCAGCGCGACGTTCCCCGAAGAGAACCTGCAGATGCGGCAGCAGATCTTCACGATCAGCGCGGTCGACGCCACCAACCACACGGTCACGGTCGACAAGCAGCTCGAGTACGACATGCCGATCGACTCCACCTCCGACGGCTCAGCACCGATAGACGGCGCCGTCTACGCCAGCAAGGCATCGCCGCTGGTCGAGCCGGTCGTCGGAGTCGGCCTGGAGAACTTCTACATGACCCAGCCGATGTCGAACCTCAACCAGGCCGCCTCGGTCCAGAACTACGGCAACATGGACCCGCACGCCGAGATGAACGGCGTCGTTCTCAAGTGGGCGGTGAACGACTGGGTCCGGGGGGTCCGGACCTACATGACCGGCTCGCACCCGATCGTCACCGAAGAGGCCAAGAACGTTCAGATCCAGGACAACTTCCTGGACGGTTCGTGGAACAAGGGCGCCGGCGGCCGGGGCTACTTCCGCGGCTCACGGGTCTGGGACTCGCTCTACGCCAACAACGTCACCCGCAACCTGCGGCACTTTACGTTCCAGTGGTCGGCGTCGGACAACGTGGCGATCGGCAACGACATCGACTCCGACTTCAACCTGCACGGCGGGTACGAGCGCCGGAACCTGATCGAGCTCAACACGCAGGCCGTGCCGTACGACCACCGCGCCGGCAACTGCCAGTCCAACTGCGGTGACGACGGCGGCGCCAACACGACACCCGACACCTCGAACTGGTACCCGATCTACTGGACCGCAGGTCAGAAGGGCGTCAAGTGGTCGGGTGCAACCGGACCTCAGAACGTCTTCTTCGACAACACGATGACCAAGCAGCTGTCCACCGGCGGTCCGTACCAGCCGTACTACCCGCTGAAGAACACGATCTACCAGTTCGGCGTGGCCGGCCCGTCCGGCGGCGCCTACCACCCGCTCGACGTGGGCGGCACGCCGATCGCCGACTGGGCAAAGAACGAGCAGAAGGACTACACCGGCGGCCACGGCGTCGACGCGTCCCGGACCGACACCGGTCAGTCGCTCTTCCTCAAGACAGTGGGCCCGGTGATCCCACCCACAGGCACGCCCACCCCGACCCCGACGGACACGCCCACGCCCACGGATACACCGACCACGACGCCGACGACCACCCCTTCCCCCGGCAAGTCCTACGAGGCGGAGAAGGCGACCCTGGGCACCGGCACCACGGTCACCAACTGTGCACACTGCTCCGGCGGTAAGAAGATCAGCTTCCTGGGCAGCAGCACCTACTCGGTGACCGCACCCGCCGCCGGCACCTACCCGATGACCATCTACTTCATGAGCGTCGGCAGCGTCCACACCGCGACCGTGACCGTCAACGGCGCGACCCAGACAGTGAACTTCCCGGCAACGCCGGACTACAACACCGTCGTCACCCTGAGGGTCCAGGTACCCCTGAAGGCCGGCACCAACTCCATCGCCATCATCAACACGGCGGGCACCGGCCCCAACCTGGACCGCATCGTCATCTGATCCGCGAACGCCCCAGGCCCGCGCCCAGGGACCGTTTCCGAGGCGTGCGGCTGGTGCCGACGGCGGCTCCGACAGTGTGACGCCGAGGGCGGCGGTCGCAACGCATGTGCGGGCAGGACGACGAGATCGCGTTGGCCTGCCGGCCAGGCGTGCGGGCTTCGCGCAGGGGAGGCACCGCGATGAGGACTCCCCCAATGACCAGGTTCCTACCCCCGCCTACCGGCGCGGTCGGCCAGGTCGCCGGTGTTGGCGACCTGGCCGGTGGAGCCCATACCGGTACCGGTACTGCCCGACGGTGGCTCGTCAACGGTCGTTGCAACACCCCGGATCAGCTACCCCCGAGACGGAGCTACACCCACCATCAATCGCGGACCGAGCCGCAATGGGGGACGGGCCGGACGAGGTGATGCCCAGGTCCGGCCCGTCCGCTCGCCTCTACAGGTCGAGCTGGTACTGGAGTGTCGTGTGTGTGGGAACGTAGCCGAGGCTGTCGCTGATGTGTCTCATGTGCGTGTTGCTGTCGGCAGTGTCGGTCAGGAGGCCGCCGAGGTCTGGATAGCGCCCGTGGGCTTGTCGGATCGACTCGGCCTTCATCCATCGGCCGAGTCCGTGTCCGCGGTGCTCGGGCAGTACGCCGGTACCGTAGTGCTGGCCATCACCCGTGCCATTGCCGGGGACGACGAGTTCGGTGAATCCGGCGATCGAGCCGTCCGCAGTGTCGATGGCGACAACCGTGTGCAACTGGTCGCCGCGCTCTTCAACGGCCTTCGCCGCAGCCCGGACCCGGTCCACGTCCCAGGCCACGATGCCGTGGTCGGTGTCCTCCATGGGCATGTCGTCCATGGCCCGGTGTGAGGCGGCAAACGCCTGGGCGAGGTCGTCGGGGACGGTACCCTGCCACGACGCCAGCCGGTAGCCGGGATGCGGACGCTCGATGATCTCGGCGAGGGCGATGGCGTCCACGTCGGCCAGTGGCAAGCGGGCGAACCTCAAGGTGAGCACCCTACGGAAGCCGCGGGCCGGCAGGAAGTGATCGCCGGGCGATCCGGCCTGGGCCTGCGCGCTGACGCAGCGCCGGGCGTTGTCCCGGGCGGCGGCCACGGCCGTGTCCAGGAGCTGGGAGCCGACGCCCTTGCGGCGCTCCACGGGATGGACGTGGAGGGTCAGTTCGGCCAGGTGCTCTTGTCCGCCATCGAACAGACGCAGATAGGCCGTCCCGACGGGGATGGAATCGGCGTCGGACGCCAGCCATGCAAGGCGTCGGCTGTGCGCCCCGTGAGCGGGGTCGGTCAGTGGGGTGATGCGAAACGACAAGGTGTCTCCGTCGTGAGGAGGTGGCAATGGTCAGTACGCGGGCTCAACTGCTGGGCACTCCTGCGCATGTGCTCCACACCTCCTCGTCGACAGAGCCTGTCCGGATCAGCATGGACGGCTGGGAGAACTTAGCTGGCCTATCGGTTCCTCGGCAATGGGTTAACTGAAGGCTGGTGCGGCCGTGAGGCCACAGCCACTCATTGATGGCCGCGACCAGCACGGTTGCTTCGTAGCTGGCCGGCGCCGAAGCCGTCCTGAGACACCGCGCACTGCTCGCCAGCGGCGACTTCGACCGCTACTGGACCTACCCTCTGGGCCAAGAGAACCAGCGCAACCACCAGGCCCGCTACCAACTCACTGCTTGACCTACGAAGTCACTCCCAGCAATCCGCACCCGTTGCGACGAGGCGGTTGACCTGGGCGATCAGGTCGGTGACCTTGCGCAGGCGCCGGTTGTAGCCGGACTGTCCGGGCAGGTAGGGGAACAGGTACCGCAGGTGGGCCTGGGCGTGGCGGATCCAGCGGCGTTCGGAGGTGCAGCCCAGCATGGCCTGCATCACCGCGAGGGTGACCAGCTCGGCATCCGTGAGCCGGGGCGGGAGCCCGACGACAGGCGCCACGGCGCCAGGTACGGCGATTCCTTCAGCAGGTCGTCGGACTTCACGTAGAGCGCGGTCGCGAGGGAGTCCAGGTCTGGCGTCACAACCGACCTTTGGACTCCCTCGCTTCATGTCATGCGTGCCGGCGAGCCCTTCTGTGACTTGCCAAGATAGGTGTCACCAATTCTGCGGGCCGACCTGGGCTTCGGTGGCACAGCCATCGCGCCACTTGTCGGCAGATGGTCGACCTTGTGGGCACCTGCTCCGAGTTTTCGGCCCGGTTGTCACCGAGCGCATGGAGATTCGGCGGGTCGGAGGATTGGTGAACAGCAGTGAGGTCTTGCGATTCGGATCCCCGGGTCACGATTGTTGGAGGCGGTAACGGTGCGGGGCGTTGCCCCGGGCACCGGAGCGTTGGCAGGGACGGCCACCACGGATCTCTTCGAGATGCGTGGGCGCAGCGGCATCAGCATGGCGGGTGATGGCCGCCGTGCACATCACCAGGGCACGACTCCGGCGTCGTCGAAGAACTGTCCGGTGGGGCCGTCGTCGGGCAGGGTCGCGAGTTTGATGGCGATCGCCGCGCCCTGTTCGGGGGTGCGCACGCCGCGGAAGCCGTTGAGGTCGGTGGCGACGTAGCCGGGGCAGCCGGTGTTGATCAGAATGTTCGTACCGCCCAGCTCCCGGGCGTATTGGAGGGTGACGGCGTTCAGGAAGGTCTTCGACGGCGCGTACGCCGCGGACACCGGACCTACCGTCTGCTCGGCGGCGGGTCCTGACTGCCGGGTGAGGGAGCCGACGCTGCTGGACATGTTCACGATCCGTGGTGCGGCGGAGCGGCGCAGCAGCGGCAGCATCGCGTTGGTGACGCGGATGACGCCGATCACGTTGGTGTCCACGACCGTGTGGATGGTGGCGGGGTCGATCCGGGTGGGCTCCTGTGGCATGTCGCCTGCGATGGCGGCGTTGTTGACGAGCACGTCGAGGCGTCCGGCCTGTTCGTCGATCAGCCGTGCGGCGGCGGTCGCGCTCGCGTCGTCGGTCACGTCCAGCGGTACGGCGAACGCGTCGATGCCAGCGGCGCGCAGTTTCTCCACCGCGGCGCTTCGGCGCTGGTCGTCGCGAGCGCCGACGCCGACGCTCCAGCCGAGGGTGCCCAGGCCTGCGGCGATCTCGTAGCCGATTCCCTTGTTCGCGCCGGTGACCAGCGCGATCTTCCGTTCAGTCATAGGGACGATGCTGCCTTCGGGCCTCGGCGGAAGTCCAAGACCGATCGGGTGCGCAACGATACCGTCAGGGTATTGATCCGGGATAGCGTGGCCGGATGGAGACCCGGGAACTGCGGTATTTCGTCGCCGTCGCTGAAGAGCTGCACTTCGGGCAGGCCGCGCAGCGGCTCGGGATCGCGCAGCCACCGTTGTCACGGGCGATCCAGCGGCTCGAACGCCGGCTCGGGGCAGTGCTGTTGGATCGGACCAGTCGCACTGTCACGCTGACCGAGGCCGGATCGGTGCTGTTGGTCGAGGGCCGGGCGGCTCTCGACGCGGTCGAGGCCGCCGAGCGTCGGACCCGCCGCGCCGCCCTTTCCGTGACCGGCCGCCCCGGCCTGGTCCTGGTCACGAAGGCCAGCGCGTCCAGGGAACTGCTGGCGAGACTGCTCGACGCGTACGCCGCCGAACCCGGCGCGGTCCCCGTCGACGTCATCCTGTGCGGTCCGGCCGAGCAGGAACGACTCCTGCGCGACGGCCGGGCCGACGTGGCGCTGCTGCACCGGCCGTTCGACTCGACGGCTGGATTCCACACCGAAGAGCTCAGCACGGAGAGTCAGGTTGTGGTCCTGCCGGCCGGGCATCCGCTCACCGCCCGGGCCCATGTGCACATGGCCGACATCACCGGGCTGCCGGGCCTGCCCCTCCCCCGCTGGCCCGACCCCGACGGCACCTACCCGCCCGGCCCCGGCCCGCAGGTCCGCGACCATGCGCAGTTGTTGCAGCTCGTCGCGCTCGGCCGTGCCTGTGCCGTCTCACCGGATTCGTGCCGAGCCCAACTGCACGGTGACCTCGCCGCCGTGCCCGTGCTGGACGCGCCGACGGTCACCACCGTGATCGCCTGGCCACCGCACAGCCGGTCCAGAGCCGTCGCCGACCTCATCCGGACTGCGACACGTCTCCAGTAGCTCCCACTCGCCCCGGCCAGGCTCCACCCATCGTGGCCCGGCTCAGTCGGCAGATCGCGGTGGGTGCACGCGGCTGGTGCCGGTCTGCGCGACCAGGTGACATCCATCTCGACCCTTCACCCCTTCGCATCATTCATCTAGGGGTTCCATCCCCGCGCGGGTGGGGAGCAGCTCGACGGCGAGGCGACCGGGACGAGTGTTCCGGGTCCATCCGCACGCGGGCGGGGAGCACGGCATGTCGGGCGCAAACCGCCAGATTTGTCCGCGACGTGTTCGTTGGAGAGGAACCCCCGCCAGATCAGGTCACGGCAACCAAGTGGTCGGCTTTGGAAGCCCTCCGGGGGTGTACGCGTGGTCAGGTCGAGTGGGCGGGTGGCGAAGAGGTGCAGACCGTACGGTGGCTGCAGGCAGATGCCGAACGGAAGGTCGTTCGAGGTGGGAATGTGCCGATCGGCAGGTAGTCCCGGTCTGGTCTCCCCTGGACGAGCAAGGGAACACTCTGCATGATCAACTGGTGACCACCCCAGAGACCATCGTCGAACGCCAGCTCGCCGCCTACAACTGCCATGACCTCGAAGCCTTCGCGGCGACGTACGCCCCCGACGTCTGCATCAACCGCCGCAGCGGCGACCGCCTGCTCGGGCGCGACGCCGTGCGGGAGGCGTACGCCGACATGTTCGCCAAGGGCCGCTGCCGGGCCGAGATCGTCGGCCGACTCACCGAGGGCGACTGGGTGGTGGACCACGAGATCGCCCACGGCATCACGCAGGACCCCCTCCGCGTGCTGGTCGCCTACCGGGTCCGCGACGGCCTGATCGACCACGTCGACTTCCTCGGCTGACTGCCGGACACCTCCTGGACGTGTCTACCCTGCAGATCGCCAGGAGCGCTTTTGCAGGGGCGGGAAAAGCAAGGGCCCTCGGGCCCCCAGGCAGACCCACCGGACGACATCTACAGCGAGGTCTGCCACGCAGTCGAGGCCAAGGGTCGTCAGGGCGTCGAGCGATGCCCTACGCTCGGCGCTGACCGTCAGGCCAAACCGGCTGACCTCCGGTTCGCCCACGCCCCGCCGGTCCTTGACGCCGACACCGTCTCGGCCGCTGGGGACAGCGGCGCCGAACGCGAACGCCGGATCCCCCCGAGATCGGCCGCGGTCCGTCGTGGCAGGATGACGCCGTGGAGGACCTGCAAGAACTGCTCAACGAGTGCCAGCGCGCCGCCCGCGCCACCGCCGGTCAGGGCGAGGTCGCCGACTACATTCCGGCGCTCGCCGCCGCCGACCCCGAGGCGTTCGGCATGGCCATCGCCACGGTCCAGGGCGAGCTCTACCACGTCGGCGATTGGGAGCAACCCTTCTCGATCCAGTCGATCTCCAAGCTCTTCACCCTGCTCCTGGCCCTGTCCCACGGGGATGACACGCTCTGGCAAGGCGTCGGGCTGGAGCCATCCGGTACCCGCTTCAACTCCCTGTTCCAACTGGAGTCCGACCACGGCAAGCCCCGCAACCCGTTCATGAACGCCGGCGCGCTCGTCGTCACCGACCGGCTGCAGGCCCTGACCGGCGACGCCTCGGGCGCGGTCCTCGACCTCCTGCGCACCGAGTCCGGCAACCCCGCCATCGCCGTCGATCCGCTGGTCGCCGCCTCGGAGGCGCAGACCATAGACCGCAACGCGGCGCTGGGCCACCTCATCAAGAGCTACGGCAACCTGCGCAACGAGGTGCCCGTCGTCCTCGACCACTACATCGCGCACTGCTCGATCAGCGCCAGCTGCCGCGACCTCGCCCTGGTCGGGCGGATGCTGGCGCGACACGGACTGGCCGCGGACGGAACGCGACGACTCACCCGCTCACAGGCCAAACGGATCAACGCGGTAATGCTCACCTGCGGCACCTACGACGAGGCCGGAGAGTTCGCCTACCGGGTCGGGCTGCCCGCGAAAAGCGGCGTCGGCGGCGGGATGCTCGCCATCGTCCCAGGCCGAGCCGCGATCTGCGTCCGGGGCCCGCGCCTGGACCCGGCCGGCAACTCGGTAGCGGCCATGACCGCACTCGACCACTTCACCACCGCCACCGGCTGGTCCATCTTCTGACCAAAGCGGCCCGGGATCAGCGCCGAAGTCGCCCCTCCCGGGCCTGCGGTGCGCAGCTACCACCGGCCGCGTCCCGTCACGGGGCCCCAGGGCCGAGACACGCTCACCCCCGCGCAGGCGAGCGGCCACCGGTCGCCGACCTTCGACAGCCGTGGGAGTAGCCGGCGGAGGCGAACAAGCTCACCCCAACACGCATCCGGCGGGAGTCCAAACGCCTCCCAACCGCTCCCCCAGCACATAACTCACAACATCGGGAAAGACGGAGGTAGAGGGGAAGTCAGCTCACCACCGGCCCACGCTGGCCGACCCACCCCGGCACCACAGGCGACCTCCTCTCGGGCTGACCGAGCTGTACCCCGCGAACCGCCGAGTCGTCAGGCGGGCTGGACGGTGATGGTGCAGAGGCGCTTGGTGGCCCGGGTCAGGGCTACGTACAAGTCCCTTTCCCCACCGGGGCGGGCCGTGATGATTTCCTCGGGGTTCATGACGACGACCCCGTCGAATTCCAGGCCGCGTGCTTCGGACGCCGGCACGATGCGTGCGTGGTGAGCGATGCCCTGGGCCGTCAGCTCGCTCACCCTGGTGTCCGCGCAGATCACTCCCAGAAGCTCGCCCGGGTGCGCGGTGCTCTGGGCGCGGAGTTCCTGAACGACGGTGGCGACCACCTCGTCCGGAGGGGTGGTCGCGGTGCGAGGGCGCTCACCGCTTCGCAGTGACCGTGTGGGCTTCTGGTCCGGAGCGATCCGCGTGAGCAGGTCCCGGACGCTCTCCAGGATCTCCTGCGTGGTGCGGTAGCTGACGGTCAGGTTGTGCTGTTTGAACCGCGGTCCGACGTGGGGGCTCAGTGCTCCCTTCCAGTCGCGTGCTGTCGCGACCGGGCCTGCCTGGGCGAAGTCACCCACCAGCGTCATCGCCCTGGCCGGGCAGCGGCGGACGATCATCCGCCACTGCATGGCGGTCAGTTCCTGCGCCTCGTCGACGACGACGTGCCCGTACGTCCGCTCGGGAGGGCCGTCGACCAGGCTCGCCGCCTCGTCCAGCAACGGCACATCGGCATCGGTCCACGGGTCGTCCGGACCGCGCAGCAGAAGGGACCGCTCCTGCGCGGTCAGGCGGGGCAGGCGCTCGGCGAGAGCGCCGGCGTTCGCCAGGAGCGCCTTCACGAGGTCACCGGGTACCAGCCGCGGCCACAACACCTCGACCGCTCGGTCGACGCCGGCGTCGTCGAGGAGATCGGCTCGGATGGCGTCCAGGTCCAGCTCGTGGACCGGACCCGGGTCGGCCGCACCTTCGGCACGGCGCTGGGCAGCTCCCGTGAACCGGTCGAGGTCCAGGCCCGTCATCCTGACGGCATCGGCGTCGATCTGCTCCAGGAGGCCGCCCATGTCTCGTTGCATCGCGTCGGTGACGGCGTCGACCAAGAGCTCCCTGAACACCTGGCGCGCGGGGTTGTGCCCCGGTGCGGCTGCCACCGCGGCGTCACGTGCGGTGGCGACTTCCTCGCCGGACAGGTGAACCCGTTCCCGTCCGACCCGCACGGTGAAGTCACCGGCGAGGGCTTGGTGGACACGCAGCAGGCCGGCCAAGGCGTCGGCGAGGTCGGAGCCGCCCTTGAGACGCGCCGTATCGAACGAGTCCACCGTGTCCGTGGACACTCCGGCCAGTTCCCGGCAGGTCGCCAGAACGACGTCGTTCTCTCCGAGCGAGGGAAGGACCTGGGAGATGTAGTCGAGGAACCGGGCGTTCGGGCCCACCACGAGGACACCCTCCTCCGCGGCGCGCGGAAACGCGTACAGGACATAGGCCGCCCGGTGCAGGGCGACCACCGTCTTGCCGGTGCCGGGCCCGCCCTGCACCACGGTCACCCCGCGGTGGGCGGAGCGGACGATCTCGTCCTGCTCGGCCTGCAGCGTCGCGACGGCCGCGTGCATCCTGCCCGTACGCCGTGCCGACAGAGCCTCGGCCAACGGGCCGTCCCCCACGACGTCCTCGTCGGTCGGGGCGGTTCCGTCCAGCAGTTCGTCACTCACCGAGACGACCGTGCGCTCCTCGAGGCGCAGGTGCCGGCGCCGCCGCAGGTCCATCGGGTGGACCGGTGTCGCCTCGTAGAAGGGCCGCGCCGCGTTCGCGCGCCAGTCCACGAGAAGAGGCAGGTCATCCTCCTCCGTATGCAGTCCGATCCGCCCGATGCGCAGGACCGTGCCATCCGTCCAGTCGATGCGCCCGAAAACCAGCCCCTTTTCGGAACCCTCCAGCCGGCCGATTTCCTTGGCCAGACGCTCGGCGGCGATTTCCCTCTCGTATGCCTCACCGGCGCTTTCCGCCGGGGCCTTCAGCACACTCGCTCGGCGTACTCGCGCCTCGGAAAGCCGCTCGGTGAGCAACTCATACAACGAGGACACATAATCCCGCTCCAAGTCAACCGCACGCACAGCGGAATCGTTCAGTTTCGACAACAGGGGGCTCCTTCGATTCGAGCCACACCATACGGTCAAAGCTCTCTAAAGATAAGTCTTGACTTACTTGGCAACCCATGGCCCTACGACTGAATCCATGACGGCTGACCCTATGGCGAACCATGCATTCCACCGTTCCGCATATCGCTAATTGCGCTCCCGCTGCTCGCCTGCCTTATCGCGAGCCAGCCCTTGGGTGCCGGCGATGTTTTGCCGCACTCGAGAATCGGCCGGCGGACGACAAGAGTGCCCGCCGGACCTTCAGGGACCTGTGCGAGCGCTATCTCGGCGATGAGGTCGAGGTGCCTCCGTCCGAACGCATCACTGCCTATGTCGAGGCCCTTCTCGAGCGGTGGTGCGGCATCACCAATCTCTCCGCACCGACAGGACGCGGATTACGGGCACGAGCGCCGATATCTCCCGGGGTAAGGCAGGCTCTTCGTAACGTGGATGCCGGCACGCTGATGCCGCAGGTGAGGCCGGGAAGGGTACGACCGCCGTGGAGAGTACGCGTGATCGACACGGGTGACATCGACGTCTACCTCGGCCTGCACGTGGGCAAGGGCGAACACCATGCCACCGCCCTGACCCCGGTCGGCAAACGGGTCCTCGACAAGCGGCCGCCCAATACCGAGCCCAAACTGCGCGAGACCTTCGCCAAGCTGCAGGCCAAGCACGGCTCCCTGCTGGTGGTGGTCGGCCAGCCCGCCTCGATCGGCGCCCTGCCCCTGGCCGTGGCCCGCGACACAGGCTGCCGCGTCGCCTACCTGCCCGGCCTGACGATGCGAAGAATCGTCGACCTCTACCCTGCCGAGGCCAAGACCGATGCCCGCGACGCGGCGATCATCGCGGACGCCGCACGCACAATGCCGCACACGCTGCGCGACCTGGCACCGTCCGACGAGACCGTCGCCGAACTGGAGATGATCGTTGGACATCTTCGACCAGCTTGAGCAGTCCGACGCGCAGCAGGTCCGCGCCAGACTCCAGGCCCAGCGCACGGCACACACCGCAGCTGGCGGCGCGGACCGAGTCGCGCGCCGGTGACCTCGCCATCCCGCCTGCGCACCTTCCGGTCAGGCGATTCAAGGTCTTCACAACGTTTGTTCAACACCTCGTCGACAGAGTGCTGACACCGGCGCGCACGGGCCGGCAGGGGCAGGGGTTCACCAGCCGTCGCGCTGATGGCAAAGCAGCATCGCGGGTTCCCGCGCACAGCGGTCTGGTGGCGTGTTTCCTCAACTCGGGGGCTGCGATGGACATTTCCTGCAGGGCTCATCCGACGGCGTTCGCCCGGATGAGCGACGAGGCAGGTGAAGAATGGCTCCTCGTCGGTCGGGACGACGAGATCGGGGCGATCGAGGCCGAATACCGGCACCCAGGTGTCCGGGGCGTGATGCTGACGGGTGCCCGTGGGGCGGGAAAGAGCCGGGTCGCACGGGAGGCGGCAGCCAGGCTGGGGGCGGGTGGATGCCCGGTCCTGTGGGTCGGCGCCCGCCGAGACATGCGCTCGACGCCGTTCGGGGCGATCGCCCACCTGGTACCCGACATCGCCGACGGCCGCACCGTGTTGTCGCGGCTGATCTCGTCCCTGCGGGCAGCCGGACCGGACCGGATGCTCATGGTCGTCGACGACGTGCACGTACTCGACGACGAGTCGGCGGCAGTGCTCGCCGAGCTGATGGCCCGTCGCCTGATATTCCTGGTCGGCACCGTCGCCCCGGGCGGGCTTCTTCCGTCGGCGTTACACGCCCTGTGGAGCAGTGGCCGTATCACCTGCCTGCCGCTCGGCCCGCTGTCCGCAAAAGCGATGGACCGGCTGATCGACCGCTTGCTCGGTGCGCGCCTGGACGTGATCGGCCGCCGTCGTCTCGCGCGGCAGATCGGCGGGAACCCCCTTGCCCTGCGAGCGCTCATGGATATCGGCGCACTCTCCGTACAGGGTGGCCTCCAGCAGACGGTCACCGGCCTTCGGCAGGCGGATAGGGCTCCGGACAGTCTCGTCCATGGATTGGCCGGACAGTGGATGGACGAGGCGGGGCCGATCGTGCGAGGCGTCGTCGAGGTCGTCGCCTGCGCGGAGCCGATCCGGATGGGTCTGTTGGAGACGATGGTCGAGCCGGCGGCGATCGACGCCGCCGAGCGGGCGGGCATGGTGCGAGTCGCCGGTGACACGGCCGAGCCGACCGTTCGCCTCGCGCCACCTCTGTCCGTGCCGTTGGTGCGCCTCCTGCTGACGGGCAGCACAGCCCGACGCGTCTACGGCAAGTTGTTCGCAACCCTCCTGCGAGGCCCGTCGCTTCGCGAGGAGGACGTGCTGCGCGCGGGGGAATGGCAGCTTCACGCCGGGACCATCTCCAACCCCGAGTTCCTTTTGCCGGCGGCAGGCCGGGCGATGGCACGCTTCGACCTGGAACTCGCCGCGAAGCTCGCCGTGGCGTCCCGGATGAATCGCCCCGGCCCGGCTGCGGATCTGCTCCTCGCCCGGGTCCTGATGCTCCAAGGGCAAAGCCGCCGCGCCGCCAACGCCCTACCGTCCCGGCCCGACGACCCTGGGCAAGCCGCGGCATGGGCCTTGACCACCGCGGAGATCCAATACTTCGGGCTGGGCGAGCCCGCGCATGTGGCCGAACGCACGTTGGGAATTGTGATCCACGGCCGTCACGAGGCCGAGGCCAAGCGGTCCTGGATCCAGCTGGCCGACGGACACGGCGATCAGGCGTTGTTCACCGCGCAGTCGGTCCTGGCCCGCCCGGATTCCGGTCCGCAGGCGAAGATTTGGGCCGCAGCCGCCGGTGCGGCGGCAGCCGGGTTACTGGGCCGCGGTGCGCTGGGCGAAGCGATCTTCCAGGAGGGCACGGCCGTGCTGGACGACGCGGCAAGCGGACAGTTCCCTTGGGGCGCCGCGCAGGTCGGCTACGGAGGCTGTCTGGCCCGCCTCATGTGCGGAGACGTCCGTCAGGCACAGGATTTGGCCGATC
The DNA here is from genome assembly GCF_027158125.1 of Streptomyces sp. H39-C1. Classification (NCBI taxonomy): domain Bacteria; kingdom Bacillati; phylum Actinomycetota; class Actinomycetes; order Kitasatosporales; family Streptomycetaceae; genus Streptomyces; species Streptomyces sp. H39-C1. The sequence goes on along the minus strand of NZ_JAPVLS010000028.1, from coordinate 81,740 downwards.
GGGGCTATGCCGAGGCGGTCGTGGCCGGAGCCCGATCGATGGCCGGCATCTGGGCGGCGTTGCGTGGCATGGCCGCCCAGGCGCAAGGTCGCGTGCGCTTCGCCTCCAGAAGCCTGCGTGAGGCCCTGACGTTGTCGGACGGCGAGGGCTTGTTCTGCTTGAAGACCGCGTGGACGATGGAGTTGGCGGCTGTCACTGCGATGGCTGGCGACGCCGCGGAAGCCCGCCGTTGGCTGAATCAAGTGGACGAATACGACAGTTGCCACACTGACGCGTTCGAGCCGTGGATCGCTCTGGGCCGTGCCTGGGTGTACGTCGGCCTCGGCGAACTCTCCCGGGCGGTCGAGTCCTGCAGGTTCGCCGCCGAGCTGTCCGGGAAGCGTGGCCATCTCGCACAGGAAGCGATCGCTCTTTACGACGCCGCGCGACTGGGCGCTGCCGGCGATGTGCGCGCCCGACTCGCAGATCTCGCTCGCACGGTGGAGGGGGACACGGTAGCCGTCATGGCTGCGGCCGCGCAGGGACTGGCCCGGCGTGACGGTGACGCCCTCGGGCAGGCCACCAACGCCTTCGACCGCCTCGGTAGAACGCTGCTCGCCGCGGACACCGCCACTGCGGCTTCCCAGGCCCACCGCCTCGGCGGCCGACACGCGGCGGCAGCCCTTTTCCGGGAGCGAGCCGATTCGCTCGCGCGCCGCTGCGAAGGCGCGCGCACCCCGCTGCTGGACCGATGGCGACTGGGATCCCTGCTCACCCGGCGCGAGCAGGAGGTCGTGCTGCTGGCCTCGGCTCTGACGACCCCCCAGATCGCCACGCGGCTGGGCCTGTCGCCCCGGACCGTTTCCAACTACCTTCAGCACGCCTACGACAAGCTCGGCCTGACCGGACGGGCGGAACTGCGCCTCCACCTCGACAGGGCGACGCTCGATGGCGGTCAGGCCGGGGTGTCAGCATAGGAGGACTGATGTACGTCTCCGGCCGAGTGCAGGCTGTGCAGCTCGGCCGCCACACCGAGCCGGTGATACCGGCGCTCGTGGTACAGCAGCGGCCCGGCGGGGCTGTGGGGGCCGCGCAAAGCGTGCTCGACCCGGCCGATCACGATGGTGTGATCCCCGGCTTCGACCAGATCGGACCGGTTGCAGAGCAGCCAGCCCGCGGCCGCGCCGACCGCGGGGACACCGTCCAGGGAGACAATGTCCGCGGCGAAGCGGCCCGCCGGTTCGCCGGCGAACCGTTCGGCGGTCGCGCGTTGGCCGGCGTTGAGGATGCTGATGCAGAAGCGTCCGCTGTCGCACACCGGCCGATGCACGCTCGTGCCGCTCCCGAGGGCGAACATCACCAGCGGCGGATCCAAGGAGAGCGAGACGACCGAGCCGAGCGTGGCGCCGTGCCACCCGCCGGTCCCGTCGACCGTGCTGACCACCGCCACCGGCATCGCCAGGCAGGCCATGACGTCACGGAAGCTCTGAGCGCTCACTGTCATAGTGGTGACTCCTTCTTCTCGCTGCCGAAACGGCGGCCCGAAGGCCGGCTCAGGCCTTCGCCAGCAGGTCGTCGATTTCTTCTGTCCGCGTGCCGAGCCGCCGGCACTCGAGCAGGTCCGCCTCGGCTTGGTCCCGGTCGCCCGCGCCGATCAGGCACAGTGCGCGTCGGTAGAGCAACTCCGGACGATCGGCGTCCGGGAGCGTGAGTGCGAGGTCGAAGTCGGCGAGCGCCGCTGCGGTGTCCTCGCAGGCCGTGTAGGCGATCCCCCGGTTGAGAAGCAGGTCCGCGGCAGCATCGGACAGCTCCAAGGCCCGGGTCAGGTCCGAGACGGACCGGCCGGGTTCGGACAGCTCGAACAGTGCGACCGCTCGATTGACCAGGGCGGCCGGGTAGTCGGGATCCTGGGCCAGGGCTGCGTCGAAACAGGGCAGCGCCAGTGCGGCGTCCCCTGCCGCGAGGTGGATCATGCCGCGCAGGCAGTGCAGCCGGGGATCGCCGTCGACCAGCTTCAGCGCGCGCTCGACGTCCGCGGCCGCGCCGTCGAGTTCTCCCCCATCGACCAGTAGCTCGGCGCGGCTCAGGAGGGTGTCCGCGTCGTCGGGCTCCATGTCGAGGACAAAATCGAAGTCGGTGAGAGCCTGCTCGATCATGCCGAGTTCGGCGTAGGCCGAGCCCCGGTTGTGGTAGACCTCGACCAAGGGCGGTCCGAGTTCCGCGGCGCGATCGTAGTCCCGGATGGCCGCCTCCAAGTCGCCGCGCCGCCGGCAGATCTTGGCACGCTCGGTAAGATATTCGGTGTAGCGCGGGTCCATCTCGGACAACGTCGTGAGCACATCGTAGGCCTCGTCGTCACGGCGCATCGCGCCGAGCAGGCGGGCGCGGTTGAAGAGCAGCTGCGAGCGATGCAGCACCCACTCGTCCGGTCCAAGCCGGCCGTCCGCGCGCGTAATCGCGCCGTCCACCAGGCTCAGCGCGTGGGGCAGATTGCCGCGGTGCATCTCGATCAGCGCCAGAGCGTTGTCCTGGAAGCCGCTGTGGATCAAGCGCAGCCGCTCGTCGGCCAGGCCGTTCGCGATGACCACGGCGTTGTTCTGGAAGTCGAGCGCCTTCTCGTTGTCCCGGGGCACCATGAACCGCGTGTAGATCATCGCCATGAAGTAGCTGGTGGTCATGTGAGCCAGCGGCTGCGCGTACCGTCGGCGTACTTCGCTGCAGAGTGCCGCGGCTTCGTCCAGCCGCCCCAGCCCGAGCACTTGGGCGATGAGGATGTTGGTGAACTTCCGGTACGTGTCCGCGTCGTGGACGGGGTCGGTGAGCGCCCTGCCGCGTTCGCTCATCTCCAGCGCCGCCCGCTGGAAGCCCATGAGGGTGAGGTACTCGGCCGCGGTTCGCAGGGCCGTGACGCCCTTGCCGCGGGGATCGGTACCCCGCTCCCGGTGGTAGGCGAGCGCGGCGGTCCGCACGCCCCACGACGCTTCCGGTTCCAGCTCTTCGGCGCGCCGGTCGTGCAGGACCGCGCGCTCGTCCGGGTCAAGCTCCAGATAGGCCCGGTAGGCCGCGGGGTCGTCGCAGGTCCCGTCCGACAGGATGTACTCGGCCACGAGGTCTGTGGGGGACCACTGCTCGGAGTCCGGGCACGGGACGGCCTCCACCCGATCGGTGAACTCCGTCAGGGCGGCTTCCAACGCGGACCCCACGCCGCCGTCGGTGCCGATCACCGCGGGCCACAGGTCCGCGCCGACGCGGCGGACGAACAGCGCGACGAACTGCTGCGTCGTGCCTTCGGCACGGTGCACGGCGTCGAACACCAGGGTCGGCGGCACGGATCCCATCTCGCGCAGGCGCCGTGCGTACTCGCGCAACAAGGTGATGATCCCTTGGGAGAAGCAGCGGGTCATGGTGTCCCCGTACCAGCGGGTGCGCTCCATGAACGGCGCGTCCTTGGCGAGGGTGTACGGCGCCGGACCGATCAGCTCGCTCAGCTCCGGGATAGCCTCCAGGATCTCCAAGCGGTGGTAATCGACCAGGTCGGGCCACCTGCGTACGACGTCGGGCAGGACGGCGGCGAGGATGGTGTCCACTCCCGTGTAGGGTCCTCGCAGTCCCTTGTGGCAGGAGGCGAAGACGGCCCCGGCGGGCTGTTCCAGCATCGGGCGCCGGTCACGGGCGCGGGCCCCGACGACGTGCAGGTGGCGAGACATCTGACATCACTCCTTCAGGCGGTGAGTAGCTTCGGCTTGCGTCCGGCGTTGCGGCCCCGCTTGCGCCAGGCCAACGCGGCCGGCAGCACGATCTGGACGGTGAATATGAGCAGTGCGACCAGGGAATCCAGGAAGTGCCAAGTCCCCGTACCGGCCAGCAACCCCCGGCCGGTGCGCACGGCATAGGTCACCGCGACCGGTCCGGTGACGAAGACGGCCAGGACTACGGTCCCCGTGAATCCGAAGGCGATGAGCCATCCGTACCAGCCCCCGATCTTGCGATCGCGGTCGGTCCACTGGGTCTCGTCAATGAGGCCGGTGGTCCGGCCGGAGAGCCGGCGCAGGCGGTTGACCAGTATGGACCTGCTCGCCTCGTGGAGGTCGTGGCAGTTCAGAGCGGTACTCAGGACGTAGTACAGATCGGTGCGCAGATGTAGTAGAAGCTGCCAGCCGAGCCGGGCCAGCACCGAGAACGACAACGCCAGACACGTCCGTCCGACGAACGCCGTGGAACCGTGGCCGTTGCGCAGCAGAGCCGCTGTCAGGTCCAGGGCGCCGACCACCACGGTGTCGATCAGCATTCCGGCCAGGAACGGAAGATAGCGCTGCCTGCGCGGCACGCTGAACAGGCCGTTGGTCCGGGTTTCGAAAACCACGTAGTTGTACCGATTGCTGATGCCGAGCCGGCTGTGCAGCCCGAGACGCTGACCGGCCAGGACGTGGTAGGCCTCGTGCAGGAAAGCCAGTGGAATCTGTCCTAACAGCAGCGTCACCTCGACGACGACGAGCGATCCGGTGAAGTACACCTGGGAGTACGAGGGTCGCAGGCCCGGCTGCCGGACAAGCTCGATCAGGGCACAGACGGCGACAGCCCCGTACACCAACCAAGCCGGTGTGGAGAACAGCGCCCGCCCCAACCACTGGAACCGAGGCGCAGCGGCCGTCACGGCGGCCGCGCTGCCGGGCGCCCTGATGAAGCCCAATTCGCTCAGGGACTCGAGGAAGTCGTCCACGTCCACCGGCTCGCCGAAGCTCCGCTCGTACCACGCGGCGGCTTCGGCGACCGTCGAACCCCCCTCGAGCCGTCGCAGCAACTCGGCGCCGTCACCGGGCAGAACGGCGTACGTCCCCGTCTCGGTCCGACCGATGACCACGTCGGCCCCCTCGGGCACGAAACTCAGCGGATAGAACTCAACACCCATATCGGCCATCAGCACTCCCAGCGTCCGTGAGAGCGGCGGCCCGGCATACCATCCGGCAGCCGGGCCGCCGCTCTCAGAAGATCAGGCCTGCACCCAGTAGGTGGTCGAGCCGCCGCAGAACGCCGCCGTCGTCAGACGGACGTCGCCGGTGCGCCGGACACTGATCTTCTTGGCCGCGGGGCGCTTCATCTTGATGGTGGACTTCATGCTTCCGCTCCTTCTCAGGGCTGATTGAGCCTGACAGGAGAATCATTCAAGGGCGCCACGATGGCGGGTAGAGCAATCGCATTACTCTGATTCATCGAATGCAGGCCAGCCCACGAACCTGTGGGGGGGTTTACAGGATTCGGGTCCTGCAGGCGCACTTTCATGTGGCTCCCACCGGCCATCTGATACTCCTGGGCGACCGGATCGTCATGGACGAACGCGGCACAGCGTGGCCGCTGGTGGGAATGCCGCCCTGACCAGTGGTGGGCGGACCTGCTTCCAGGTCGCGGTGCAGCGTGACAAGGTCAGGAAACCGCTGGTCTCCCGCTTCGGCGGGATCCCGCTCAAACGGCAGCGCGCCACCGTCCTGACCGACCGCAACCCGCCCCTGGCCACCGCCCGGCGAAACGAGCAGATCCATCGGCTCCTCGCCGGACAGTGCGAGATGTGCGAGGGACAGGCCGGACTGCAAGTCCACCACGTCCGAAAGCTCGCCGATCTCAACAGGCCCGGACGACGTCTTTGACGGACTCGCACCCGGCCAGAGATCCCGTCTCCGTCGTCGGGAGCCGCCCACGGCCTGTTCTCCCCGCCCCCAGCCGGTTCGACGGCCAGGTCAGCGGTGTGCGGGCTGCGGCGTGTCGGCCGGGTCTCTGTCGTGGTGGCCCATGAGTCTGGCGCGCGGCAGCTTGGCGTCCGGGTGGCCGAGTTCTTCGAAGAGGGCCAGGGCACCGATCCAGGCGTCACGGGCGCCGGCGGGGTCGGCGGCGGCATGGTGGGCGTCGCCGAGGCACAGGAGGCCTGCGGCTTCGCTTCGGCGGTCGCCGGTTTGGCGGAAGAGGGCTACGGCGTGCAGGTAGCAGTCGACGGCGCGGCGGTGCCGGCCGAGATGGTGGTGGATGTAGCCGAGGCTGTCCCAGGTGTGGGCCTGGCCGTTGAGGTCACTGGACCCTTCGGCCAGGGCGAGGGCTTCTTGGCAGTGGGTCAGCGCCGGCTGGTGGTCGCCGAGTTGGGCTCGAATCCAACCGATGTGGTTGAGGGCCGCGGCCTGTCCGGCCCGATCGTCGGCGGCCCGGTAGTGCTGCAGGCTGTTGCGGGCGTGGTCCAGGGCTTGCTCGTGGCGTCCCTGGGCCTCGGACATCCGGGACAGGTGCTGGTGGGTGCGGGCCCGGCCGGGGTGGCTGCCGAGTGCACCGAACAGGTCCAGCGCGTGTGCGTAGTGCGTGCGGGCGTCGTCGGAGTGGCCCAGTCGGTCCTGGGCAAGTCCGAGACTGCGGTGGGCGTCGGCTTCTCCGGCCGTGTCGCCCCGGCGGCGTGCGGCCTCCAGCGCGGTGGTCTGGGCCGCGGCCAGCGGCTCCCAGTAACCGTGCCGGTCGAGGAAGGTGGTGAGGGTGGCGGCGAGCTGCCACGCGTGCGGGTCGAAGCCGGTGGCGGCAGCGAGTTCGACCGCGGCCAGGAGGACGGGGTGTTCGGCCGTGAACCAGGCCAGCGCCTCCTGGTGGTCGGCGGGCCGCGTGGGGGTGGCGCCCGGCCGGGCGGGGGGCAGGGGCGACGGATCGAGCCGTGGGGTGAGCAGTACGTCGGCGGCGAGGGCGGTGTGCAGGTAGTGGTCGAGCATCCGATGCGTCGCCGCGGACCGGGTCTCCTCGCCGTCGCGCTCGCCGACGAGTTCGGTGGCGTAGGCCCGCAGCAGGTCGTGGAGGGCGTAGCGGCGCGGGGCGTACTCGGACACAAGGTGGCCCTGGACCAGCTCGGCCAGCAGGGTGCGGGCGCGCGCCGGTGGCACCCCGGCCAGGGCGGCGATCACCGGCAGGCCGATGTCGGGACCGGGATGGAGGCCCAGCAGTCGGAAGAGCCGAGCGGCGTCGGTGCTCAGCGCGTCCTGGGACCAGGAGAACACTTCCCGCACCCGGCTGGCCGGATCGCCGCCGTCCAAGGCGTCCAGGCGGCTGCCGGTCTGCCGCAGTTCCTCGACGAGCGCGGCCAGCGGCAGCCGCGGCTGTGCGGCGGCGCGGGCGGCCACGATCGCCAGGGCCAGCGGCAGTCCCGCACACCGGCCGGCGATCTCGTCCACCGCGCCGGGTTCCGCGGTTGTCCGGCGGGCACCGAGCCGGCCGGTCAGCAGGTCCCGGGCCTCGCCCGGGGCGAGCGGATCGACGGACAGCAGGTGGGCGCCTCCTGTGGCGGCCAGGCTCATGAGCCGGTCACGGCTGGTGATCAGCGCCAGACTGCCGGGTGCACCGGGCAGCAGCGGGCGGACCTGGTCGGCATGGCGGGCGTTGTCCAGCACCACCAGTACCCGCCGGTCGGCCAGCAGGCTGCGGAACATGCCGACCCGTGCCTCCAGGCCGAGCGGGATGCGAGCCGACGGCACCCCAAGGGCGTCCAGGAAGACCCGAACCGCCTCGGCCGGGCTCACCGCCGGTCCGCCCGGGTCGAACCCGCGCAGATTCATGTACAACTGCCCATCGGGGAAGGCATGCCGCACCCGGTGGGCCCAGTGCACGGCCAATGCGGTCTTACCGACGCCGGGGGTGCCCGACACGACGACCGCGGTCGGGCGCATCCGGCCGGGGGAAGCGGTGGCCAGCAGGCAGTCAAGCCGCATGAGTTCGTCGCGCCGACCGGTGAACGGGGCGACAGGCGGCGGCAGTTGGGCAGGCGACGCGGTGATCTTCCGCAGGGTCCGGGCGATCGTCCGCCCCTCGGGCAGCCCCCGGCCGTCCTGCGCCTCGGGTCCGGGTTCCACGTCCTGGCGCAGGACGGCGGCCTGGATCTGCCGCAGCATCGGGCCGGGGCCGATGCCGAGTTCACGCGAGAGCCGGCGCCGTACGCCCTGGTAGTGGGCAAGCGCCTCGGCGGATCGGCCGCCGCGGTGCAGGGCGAGCATCAACTGGCTCGCGAGGCGTTCGTCGAAGGGAGCCGCGGCCGAGCGCGCCGTCAAGGAGGGCAGCAGCGCGGCGTGCTGTCCGCGCCGCAACCACTCGTCGTCCAGGGCTAGTTGGGCGGCATAGCGCTCCCGGTCGAGAGTGTCGCGCAGGGCGTTGAACCAGGGCGTGTCAAGACCGGCGAGGGCCTCGCCGTGCCACAGTGCCAGGGCACGTTCCAGTGGGGCGTACTCCTCGCCGTCGCGGGCCTCGGCGACCCGTCGGCGGAACTCGTGAAGGTCCACGGTCACGGTGTCGGCCAGCACGAGCACGTAGCCGCCGCTCCGCCGGGTGATGTCCGCCTCGTCGGTGCCCGGGAGCGCCTGGCGCAGCCGGGAGATGTAGCCGTACAGGGTGGCCCGGGCCTGGCGGGGCGGGTGGTCTCCCCACACGCGTTGCGCCAACTGGTCCGTGGTCAGGGGCAGGCCCGTGTCGACGAGTAGGCCCGCCAGGACGCTTCGCTGCCGGACGTGCCCAAGAGGCACGGGTCTGCCGTCGGCATATGCCTCGATGCTGCCGAGCAGCCGGAACTCCAACGACATCGGCGCACCCCCGTAGGCCGGACTCCGCACCCCCTTCCTATCGGACCCGGCTCGGGCCCCACAAGGTTCGTCCAAGCCGTTCGGCGTGACGTTGGTAGAGGGCATCCATGGCCATCGCACGCCCGATGTGTGCTGCTGACGGCCGCACAGCCGCGAGCCTACGGGAGCAGCTCCCGCTTCCCGGGTGCCGTGCTGCGCCAATACGCGTGCGGTCCGCGCACGTCGATCTGTCGGTCGCCACAGGCCCGGCCGGAAGGTGATGTGTTCGCACAACCCGGCCGGGGCGGCTCCGCGCCAGGGTCACCCTGACGGGACTGAGGTCACCCTGAGGAGACTGAGGGGACGATGTTCTGGTTCAGCCGGAACAGGTTGGCGGGGTCGTAGCGGTTCTTCAGCTCGACCAGTCGCCGGTAGGTGTCCGGCGGGTAGGAAGCCCGGACCAGGGACGGGTCCGACTCGCCGGTGAAGTTCACGTAGGCGCCGGCATCCGGTCCGAGCGCGGCGGTCAGCTGCCGTGCCCAGTCGACGACCTTGCCGAAACCGTCGGCGTCCGTTGTGCGGGCGATGACGTTGACGATGAACTCCTGGTCGCGCAGCGCGTAGGCCGTCTCCGACGCGGGCACCCTGCCCACGGCACCGCCGAGATGCTGCAGGTGGATTTCGGTGAGCGGATTGGGCAGCGCCACGAAGAAGTCCCGCAGGACGCGCAAGGCATCGTCGTCGACCGTACGAAGGAGCGCCGAGCGGAAGTAGTTGTGGATCCCCCGCGGGTAGAGCGGGTCGAGGGCCTGCTGCCATCCCGCGTACGGGTGGGGCGCGAACACGTCGGCGATGACGGTGCCCAAGGAGCGGAAGGGCGCGGTGGCCGCTTCGCCGGCGTCAAGGTCGCCGGACCAGCAGCCGCCGACACCGATGACCGGGGTGCCGTGGACGGAGGCGGGCAGGAAGGGCACGGGCGGGGCGGTTGTCAGATTGACCAGCGTGGTCAGTTCGTCAGGAGCCGACGCGCACGCCGCCCGGTACCCGGCCAGTACCTGCTGGGCTTCTTCGGCCGGGTAGAAGACCAGGCCGGACAGGACCGTCGTGCCGATCGCGTGGAGCTGGAACTCGAAGGAGGTCACCACCCCGAAGTTGCCGCCTCCGCCGCGCAGACCCCAGAACAGTTCGGCGTTCTCTCGCTCGCTCGCCCGCACGAACTGACCGTCAGCGGTGACGACGTCGGCTCCGACGAGGTTGTCGCTGGCCAGTCCGTACTTGCGCATGAGCCAGCCGATGCCACCTCCGGTGGTGAAACCGGCGATGCCCGTCGACGACACCAGACCACCGGTCACCGCGAGCCCGAACTGCTGGGTCTCCGCGTCCAGGTCCTTCCACGTGCATCCCGCTTGCGCGGTCACGGTGCGGCGGTCCGGATGGACCTGGACTCCCGTCATCGGGGAGAGGTCCAGCACGATGCCGCCGTCAAGAGTGGAGAACCCGGGGATGGAATGGGCCCCTCCGCGTACCGCGAGCGGCTGCCCCTCACTGCGGGCGAAGTCGATCGTGCGGATCACGTCGGCCACACCCGCGCACCGGGCGATGACCGCCGGACGCCGGTCATGCGCCCCGTTCCAGACACTGCGGGCCTGGTCGTACTCCGCCTCACCCGGCAGCACCGCGGTGCCGCGCAGGCCTGCGGTGAACTCGGCAAGCGTGGCGTCCCCGATAGGGCTTGCCGCGTGCTGGGTCGTGGTCATGATTCCTCCCATGGGCCGTCACATCGAGACCGACCCTAGGGACCCCGCCCCAACGAGAACTCAACACGATCTCAACGTGCGGCTGCCCGCGCGTCGCCGCCCGCACCACCGTCACGGAGGGTGGCCAAATGGCGACCGGCGATGACGCAGCGCATAGGATCGAAAACGCTTGCCGCCGCAGCGGTCTCGCGAGCGGCTCGACGGTGATCATCCAGCTCGGTGGAGAGCTCGGCCATGGCCAACCTCAGCCATCCGGCGAACCGTGGCCACGGAGCGAACCGTTCCGCAGCCCGTCGGTACAACTCACGCGCGGCCCGTGTCTCGCCGGACAGTAGTTCAATGGCCCCGAGCGCGGTCAGTGTCGCGCCGATGCCCACCACGTCACCTGCGGCCTCGAATCCGGACAGCGACCGACGGACGCTGCCAAGGCCGTCGCTGATGTCACCCGCCATGGCCTGCAGCAGGCCCAGGCTGATGTCGGTCAGTAACTCCCCTCGACGATCTCCGATCGCGCTGCGGACATCCCGCGCCATCGACAGCGCGAGCCCCGCTTCCCGGAATGCACCCATGTCACGGTGAAGACAGCCGATCTGGTGCAGCGCCTGCGCCCTGGCCAGGTCATCGCCCAGGTCGGCGAACTGGTCGACGGCCTCGGCGACCAGGGAGAGTGCTGCCTGCTGATTGCCGGTCAGCCGGTGCGCGTAGCCCAGGGCGGCCTCCGCGTACCCCGTTGCCTGAACGACGCCCACACGCCGGCCCAGCAGCATGGTCTCTTCCATGTAGGGGACCAGTCGCCCGGCGATCGGGACGAGGAGCAAGCAGGGCGTGATCACGGGCAGGAAAGGGCGCGTGCCGGTATCAGCGTGGGCCAGCTCGATGAGGCAGGAGTCGAGATGCCGGATGGCCAGGGGGCCGTCCTCACGGAACAGCGCGCAATGACCGAGCAGCCAGCTACCGGCGGCGGCATGCTCGGGCCGGCCGCGTGCGATGCCCTCGGCCCGTACCTCGATGGCCATCCGTTCGGCTTCGTCCAGGTCAAAGGTGCTCCACACCAGCGTGGCCTCCGCGATCCGGGCCATCACCACCTCGTCGGGCTCGCCAATCCGGCGGACGATCGCCACCGCCTCCGCCCCCAGCGCCCGATGCCGGTCGGAGCGCCCTTGGCGACTGTCGAGCCCGGTCAGCCCGATCAAGGCGGCCGCACGGGGCCGAGTCGGTTCGGGTGCCATGGCCAACGCCCGCTCGAGCCACCGCGCGCCCTCGACGGCGTGGCCGCGCAGGAACCAGAAGCGCCACAGATTGGCGGCCAGGCGCAAGGCGGTCTCGGCATCGTGCTTGCAGGCCCACCCCAGTGCTGCGCGCAGATTGTCATGCTCGCCGTCCAACAGCTTCGGCTCTTCTCTCACCACGCCTGCGGCCCGTTCGGGGTTGTGGGCCATGGCGAAGGCAAGGAAGTACGCACCGTGGACGGCCGCCGACCGCTCCGCCTCTCCGGCGAGAACGAGCTTCTCGTGCGCGAACTGACGAACCGTCTCCAACAGCCGGTAGCGGGTCGTGGCGGCCGTTCTCGCCGGTACCACCAAGGACTGGTCCACCAACCTGACCAGCACCTCGAACACGCCCGTTCTTCCCAACGGAGGATCACCACACACTGCCTCCGCCGCCTCGAGGGTGAAACTGCCCGCGAACACCGAAAGCCTGCGCAACAGAACCTGCTCAGGGCCGGCGAGTAAGTTGTGGCTCCATTCCAAGGTGCCACGCAGCGTCTGGTGCCGGGTGATGGGTACGCCTCCCCCGCAGAGCAGCGACAGCACGTCACTCAACCGGTGGACGATTTCCGCCGGCTCGAGAGCGGCGGCCTTGGCCGCCGCCAACTCCAACGCCAGGGGCATCCCGTCAAGCCGCCGGCACAGCTCGACCACCCCTGGCGCGTTGTCGGCGTCGAGCGCGAACCCGGGCCGCACCTGTGCCGCACGGTCGACGAAGAGCAGGACACTCGGCAAGTGTGCAAGCTGCTCCAAACCGGCCGCGCGGTCCCAGTCGGGTGACGGCAGGGTCAACGAGGGCACCCGCAGCGTGAACTCGCCCTGGGCATGCAGCGGCTCACGGCTGGTCGCCAGCACGTCGACACCCGAGCATCCGGCGAGGATCGCACCGACCAGCCCGGCACAGGCGGCGAGCAGGTGTTCACAGTTGTCGAGCACGATCAGCAGCCGTCGAGAGCGCAGCTGGTCCACCAGCGCCCGCCCCCGATCCGCCACATCGGAGTCCAGCCCGAGCGCCTTGGCCACCGCGTCGGCGACCATCACCGGTTCAGCGACGGCCGTCAGATCAACGAACCACGCCCCGTCGGGGTACCTCGAACGCACTCGCCGCGCGGCTTCCACGGCGAGTCGTGTCTTGCCGCTGCCACCAGCCCCGGTCAGCGTGAGCAGCCGGGCCTGCCGGGTCAGCCTCTCCACGTCGGCGATCTCACGCTCGCGCCCGACGAAACTGGTCAACGGGGCCGGCAGATGGCCGACAACCTCACTAGGGGTCGAAACATCGGCTGCCCGAGGACGCTCCGCCGCCGGCGCACCCGTCAACAGTTCGCGAAACAGCGCCACCGTCTGCGCATCCGGGTCGGTCCCGAACGCGTCCAGGAGGTCATCGACCAAGCGCTCGTACCGGGCCAGCGCCTCGGATCGTCGGCCCAGGCCTGCCAGCACCCCCATCGTCACACGGACAGCCCCCTCGTGCACCGGATCGGCATCCAGCGCCCGTGTCAGGAGGAGCAGCGCCTCCTCCGGTGCCGTCCGCGCCAGCACGGTCGCCAACCTCACCGAGATCTCACGGGACGCCGTCCGCAACTGCTCCCGCCGCGTCGTCAACCAGTCCGCGTCCGACAGATCAGGCAACAGATCCCCGGCATAGAGGTCGGCCGCGGCGCGCAACATCGCCACATCGTCCCCCGCCGACGCCTCCTGCACGGACACCTCGAACCGCAACACGTCGACCTCGACCGGTCCAGCGACGTCCAGCACGACCTGCTCCTCCCGGATCGACAGCCGTCCGGGTTCCGCGGGCCCGCCGCCGGCGACCGCGCGGCGCGCCACGTACAGGGTCTGGTGCAGATTTCGGGCCGCGGCCGCCGGCTCCAGATCGGGCCACAGCTCGTCCAGGACGTGCTCGCGATGACAGCGCTGGCCCGGCGCCAGCGCCAGCATCGCCACCAGCGCCTTCGCCTTCCGCAACCGCCACGCCCCGGCCTCGATCGCGACCCCCTCCACGGTCACGGCGAACGATCCGAGCAACTGGATGCGCCAGCTCGGGCGCGCCGGTATCACGACAGCAGCCCCGCCGAACCTCGCGCTGGACAACTTCCCCAAGCCGAGAACGCATTGACCTCGTTGAGCACGGCCACCACCTCCGGAGCGTCCCCGCGACTGACCACCCCATGCTCGCCCATCCATGCCACACACAGGGGCTCCTCGCCCGACCCGGGCCCCGGCCGACGGAATTGCGCCGGACGTCGCGACGAGCACCACCTGGACTCGGGGCCGGACGACACGGTGCTGGAGATCGGCACCGGCTCGGGCTACAGCACCGCTCTCCTCGCCCATCGAGTCCGCCCGGACGGTCTGGTCACCGTCGAGAGCGACCCCCACCTCGCCGACCGAGCTCGCACCGCCCTCGCCGGAAGGGGCCTGCGCCCTGCCGTGGTGACCGCTGACGGGGAACAGGGGTACCCGGCCCGCGCGCCCTGCACCCGGACGCGGCGACGACAACGAGGATCACCGCTCATGCGGCCCCCGACCAGGCATGTTGACCGGAATGTGGTGCCGGCTCAGCTCGGAGGCATGACCGGTACCGACGGCGGATCGCCGATCTGGCCGTTGGCGGTTCGGGAGCGGCAGAGCAGGAGCTGCTTCGGCGAGGTGCTCGTGAACGGGGATTGATCGTAGTCTCCGTAGCGCTGCGCGACGTCGAGACCGGCCAGCCGGCAGAGCGCCGAGAGTTCCTCGGGAAAGAAGCAGCGCATGCTGACCTTCTTGGTGCGTACGCACACGCCGTCGCGTAGGTAGTCCAGCGTGAAGCGCAGCACTTGGGCGGCGGCGTCGTAGCTGGTCGCCGCTCGCACGTCGAGCCTCGCCCCGTCCCGGTCCACGACCGACTTGTGGTGGTAGGGCGACTCGGGGAGCCGGCACAGCTTGGCCATGTCGGGGTTGAACACATCCAGGATCAGGGTCCCTCCTGGTCGCAGCACGTTTCGCGCCGAGGTGAGGAACGCGACCACGGAATCCAGGTCGTGCAGGTGCTGCATCGCATTGGTTGCCGAGAACACCAGGGCGAAGCGCCTGTCGGAGCGGATGTCTCGGCAGTCCTGTTCCAGCCACTCGACTGGCAGTCGCTCGTCCTCGGCCCGCTGACGGGCACGCGCGAGCATCGAGGGCATGATGTCAAGCCCTGTGACCTCGATACCCGCCCGCGCGATCGGCAGGGTGATGCGCCCGGTTCCGCAGGCCACCTCCAGGACCGGACCGCCCGCCCGGACCGCTTGGCCGAGGAAGAACGGGATGTCGTGGGTCCGCGCGGCGAACTCCTGATCGTAGAAGTCCGCATCGTCGTATACGGCCAGGTCCTGCAGTGGTCTCATCGTGCCACCGCCGGCGTCGGGCCGAAAGCGTCAGCAAGGCTGGTCAGGACGGAGCCGGACCACCTGCTCTCCCCGAACACACTGACCGGCATGGCAAGCACGCCGCACTCGCGCTGGAGCGTCTGCGCTGGGATTTCCACCGGGAAGAAGTAGTTGCCGGGACACGTCCGGCTCGCCGTGGGAATCGCCCCGAGCACTTCGTCCGGCAACCGTTCGAACAGCCGCTCAGCCCGTGCGGCCAGTTCGTCGACGACCTGCCGGGGCACGTCGCTGTGCTCGGTCAGCAGACGGCCGGCGAGCCTCAGCTGTGCCGACGTCGGCGGATCCGCCCGGAACGCCTCGGCCAATTCGACTTGCCCCGGACCCAGCAGGACCACGCCGAACGTGCGGGGCCACAGCCATCCCTTGGTGACCGAATGCAGCAGGACCGCACGACCGGTGTCCAGCAATCGCCGTGTGCCGGCGGCGAACGGGGCTCCCAGGTCGTAGACGCTGTCGATCAGCAGGCGGCGGCGTGGTGATACCAGCAACCACGAAATCACCGCGTCACACTCGCCATCGGACAGGTATCGGCCGAGCGGCTTACTGGGGTTGGCGAGCAGCAGGTATTCGGGCCGGTCGTCCGCCGGCGACCTCGGCAGGGCCGGCGCCGGTAGCGTCGGGTAGGACGCGGGCTCCAGGCCCGCAGCGCGGGCCAGCTCGAAGTAAACCGGGTACACGTCGCTGGGCAGCCACAACCGCGCTTGCACGGCACGCAGCCAATGGAACACCACGCCGAGCCCGTGCCGGACCCCTCGACAGACCATGGCGTGGCCGGACCACTCTTCCGGCAGCTCGAAGCGCCGCAGCCAGGCACGGGCGAGATCGCACCGGTACACCGTAGTCATGTCGGTCGGTGGTTCCGGTCGCATCGGAGCAAGCGCCCGGTACACGTTGGTATCGGCGGCGTCCAGAAGCGACGAGGAAGCACTGAGTTGCCGCTGCCGGAATTCCTGGAACTCGTCGAACCTCATGCCGTTGCACCTTCCGGCACGATCTCGCTGGCCCGGTCTTCCAGGGAGGCGTAGCAGCGTCCGTCGGCCATGACGTTCCAACTGCGTGCGATTCCGTTGGTGCGTTCCCAGAGCAGGCTGGGTTCGGTGTAAGCGGCGATCCGCATCGGCCGTCCGTCCCAGCTGCCGTGATAGACCGGCGCGCCCCAGGGCAGGCGGCTCTCCAGTTCGAGGCCGTGCCGCTCGGCGAACCGGGTAACGATGGACAGCGAAACCTGGTGCTCTCGGCTCCAGACGTTGGCGGCGCGGTCGAAGTAGAGCGACTCGGTGCTGGTGGATACGTAGAGCTCTTTGAAGCAGACCTCCTCGACACCGAGAGCCGCGGCCCACGAAAGGTAGTCGGCGACGTCGGCCGCGTCGGCGACGCCGCCGTGCTGGAGCACGCAGATCAGCCTCATCCGCAGCCCCGGCCAGCGGTCACGTTCCACGCGCCAGGTGTCGATCACAGAGGCCACCGGCGTGCGCAGCATCATCAGCCGCTCGCTGACGGCGTCGTCCTGATGGTGCCGGGAGACCGCCAGCACGCTCAGGCCTGCGGCGCTCAGGGCTGCGAGGCGGCCGGCCCGGTCAGCGTGCCGGCCCTTCGCCAGGGTGTGCGCGTTGGTGATCAGGACGACCTTCGGGAAGGCCGCCGAGCAGGCGGACACCAGTCGCAGCTGCTGTTCGAACGGTATGAGCGTGGGCTCCCCGCCGCCGGTGATCACTGCACGCTCGGCACCCGCCGCACGGGCGCGCTCCAGCCAGTGGGCGACCGCGTCCCACGGGACCCGTGCCGGCGCTTGGTCGCTGGAGATCGAAGCCGAGGAGAAGCAGAACGAGCACCGGGCTTGGCAGGCGGAGGCGACCGGCAGAAGCGAAACCGAGCGCGGTCGCGTGTCGGCGTAGCGACGCTGTGCCGATCCGTGCAGGTGCAGGGAGGCCGCCATCGCATCCTCGACGGTTGTCGGGCGCAGAGTGAACTCGTCGCCTACTTGGTCGAGCTCGTGGACTTCTGACAACCGGATGCGATCCTCGTGCAGTTCCATGCCGAGGCCGGTCGACACGTTGGACACCAGCTTGTCGGGGTCCACCGTGGTTTCCAGCACCAGCACCCGGTCGCCGGGAATGGCCAGACGGTCCAGCAAGCGTCGCGCCTTGGCGATGCCGATTCCCAACTCCGCACGGGTGAGCAGGTGGAACCTGTCGGGATAGGTACTCTCCGGAATCCCCGCCTTACCGTATGCGAACGCGTACTTGTCGAAACCCTTCGCGAAGTTCGACAGCACGATGACGTGGAAGCGCTGGTTACTGTGGTTCATCCCGTCATCATGCATGAACAGGCCCCAGTGGGAACTCGCTCCAGACTCCCGCCAATGTGGCGCCTTCACCCTCCACCCGCAGGGGGCCCGCTGGCAGAACACCTCTCAGCGAGGTCGAGGAACTGACTGTGGGCTATCAGTCGGGGACGGCAATGCGGGTTGGCCGCAACACCCGATACGACCCGGTGATCGCGACCTACGCGGATCCGTATCCTCGCCAAGTGCGAATGGACCAAGAAGAGCCTGCGGCTCTTCCTCATCCGCGACTCCGACTCCGACTCCGACTCCGGCACCGGCACCGGCACCGGCACCGGCAAGTCTCACCTGCTGATCGCCCTCGGCACCGAAGCCAGGGAGGGGCGGCGACCTCGGCGACCGTCAGCGTTCCCGCATTCCGGTCCACCACCAGCGCGTCGCCGCCCACTCGAAACACGAGAGTGCCTGGGCGACCGCGTTGGGCCACATCTGCCGGTCTTCGACCCGGAGGATCACTGCACGAGTCCGCGCGGAGACACCGGGGACCCTCAGCACCGGATACTGCCATCGTGGCCGCCACCGTTCTGCACGGACGGCCTCAGGACGCCTGCGCGGCATCGCCCTTTCGGATCAACATGAAGCCGGCCTGCCACGGCTGGGCACCTGCATGCACTGGCTGTATGCCGGCCGCAGCAGGGGTTCCTGCTATCCGGTTCTCGCGTTCCAGGGGAACATCGCGAAGTGGTACTGGAGAAGGAACATCTTGCGGTGCCGGTCGTGTCGGCACCGGCCTGCAGGGCGAGGCGGTCGTCGGCCTCTCAGCCGTGTCTGCTGTAGAGGGGAGCCGTGGCCGGGGGGCACGTACCGCGTGTCCGGTGGATTCCGTATTGCCGCGAGCGCCGCTCATCGGGTCGGTTGCCGTTCCGGTGTGGTCGGTTCCGCGAACAGGGCTTGCAGGACCGTTCGGGCCTGTTCGCGAAGCCAGGTGTGGGCCCGGTCGTTGTCATGGCGCCGGTGCCAGGCCAGGTACAGCCCGATCGGCGGCAGTTGCATGGGGACCGGCAGCGCCAGCAGGCCCAGTTGTCGTCGCGCCGCTCGGGTACTGGCCTCGGGGACGGATACCACCAGGTCAGTGCCGTGGACAAGTCGTAGGGCGGTTGATGCTGTTGGGGCCGCAGCGACGACCACACGCTCCATTCCGAGGCTGGCCAGGACATCGTCGACCGGGTCGCGCAGCCGTCCACGACGCGAGACGGTGACATGCTCGGCCGCAACGTAGCGTTCGACGGTCAGCGGTGCTCCGGCCAAGGGGTGACCTGGGCGTACCGCGACGACAAGGCGGTCCTGCCCGATCTGCCGGTGGCGGACGTCGGGCGCCGCGGGCGTGCCGGTGCCGGACTCCAGGTCCACATCGCCCCGGCGCAGGTCCGGGGTGTCGGCACTGGGCTCGGCGACGAAACGCAGCCGGATGCCCGGGGCCTGGCGGTGCACCGTTGCCAACAGGGCCGGGCCGCAGGCGTCGGCGAGGGCGTCGTGCCAGCGCACCGTGAACACGCGCTCGAGCGTGCTCAGATCCACCTCCCGGTCCGGCGACAGCACCTCGTGCGCCTGCTGCACGAGGTCGTGGACCTGTGCTCGGACGGCGAGAGCGTAGGTGGTGGGGACCATGGTGTGCCCGGAGCGGACCAGGATCTGGTCCCCGGTGACCTTGCGGAGACGGCCCAGCGAGCGGCTCATCGCCGGGGCGGTGACATGGGTGCGAGCCGCCGCGCCGCTCACGCTGCCCTCTTCCAGTAGTGCGTCCAAGGCCGTGAGCAGGTTCAAGTCCAAGTGCATGAGAGTAAATATATAGCTGACCAACATGCACTGGTTGTTAATCAGTGGTCGGTCTACGGTCGAGACCAGACACCAGGGCCGCGGCCATCGCCGCTTCGGTCACTTCCTCTTCAGGAGCACCCCATGTCCTTCGACACGTCTTTCGACCTCGACAACTCCCTGTTGGCCACGGTCACTTCCATCGTTCGAACCGCAGGCGACACACTGCTCGACCGCTTCACCACGCACGCTCGCGGAACGGCTCTCGACGAGATCGTGAAGGAGATCTACGCCAACGACGACGCGGTCCTGAAAGTCATGCGGGAGCCGCTGCTCCTGGCCAGGCCGGGCTCGCAGTGGGCCGAGGACGAACTGGCCGGCGGGGCGCTGCCAGACGGCGAGTGGTGGATCGTCGATCCCGCCGAAGGCAACATCAACCACGTCCACGGCATGCCCGACTGGGCGGTCACCGCCACCTTGGTGCGCGACAACCAGCCGGTCCTGACCGTGGTCCACCTTCCGCTGACCGGCGACACCTACACCGCGATCGCGGGAAGGGGCGCCCACCTCAACGGCGCCGTGCTGCGCGCGTCGGCCAAGACCGACCTGGGCGCGGCCCTGGTCGGCACCGGCCAGGCCAAGCCCGGCGAGGACGCCGACGCCTTCCGCAAGATCGGCGAATCCGTCACCGCGATGCTGATCAACGGCCTGGTCGTCCGGGTCTCGGTCCCCGCCACCTTGCAACTCATCCACCTCGCCGCCGGACGGATGGACGCCTTCTGGCAGTTCTCCGACGTCCGCTCCGGCCTGGTGGCCGGCGCCCTTCTGGCCATCGAGGCCGGCGGCACCGTCACCGACATCAGCGGCGCGCCCTGGAATCTGGCCAGCCCTGATTTCCTGGCCGCGGCCCCCGGCCTTCACGCCGCCGCCGTCACGGTCCTCGCCCCGCTCGCCTGATCAGCCCTCCCACCACAAGGAGTCCCCCATGAGCACCATCGGCATTCTCGGCACCGGGCGCGTCGGCAGCAACCTCGCCCGTGCCCTCGCCGCCGCCGGACACACCGTCATCCTCGGCCACCGCACCCCCGACGCGGCAGCAGCGGGCAAGGAGGCAGGCATGGACCCCTCGATCCGGTTCGCCGACCAGCGCGCCACCGCGCGCGCCGCCGACATCGTGATCAACGCGACCCCGGGCGACAGCGCGCTGGAACGACTGACGGAACTGCGCACCGAACTCGCCGACAAAATCCTCATCGACGTCTCCAACGCCACCCACGATGCCGCCGACGGACTGCCGGGAGACCTCGTCTACCCCGGCAGCAGCCTGGCCGAAAACCTCCAGCAGGCCCTACCCGACACCCGGGTCGTCAAGACCCTCAACACCATGCTCTTCATGGTCATGACGTCGCCACATACGCTGGCCACACCGCCAACGGTCTACCTGTCCGGCGAGGACGACCACGCCAAGAAGACCGTCGGAGCCCTGCTCGGCGACCTCGGCTGGCAGCCGGAATGGATCGAGAACCTCGGCGGCATCACTACCGCCCGCGCCACAGAAGCCCTCATCCTGCTGGTCCCCCACATCGTGCGACGCCATGGATTCCAGCCCTTCGCCGTCTCCCTGACACGCTGACAGCACGCACCACCCCCATCCACCAGCCTGAACGATCCGCTTCCCGCCCCTGCGCGTCCCCCACTACCTGCCAAAAACCGTGAGACCCACGCGGCAGGCAGGGGCAGGATGCCGCCATGGACCGTCAACGGATCGACGCGTCAGCACCCTCCAGGTATGGGACGACTACGAGTGGTCCTGGACCGGAAGCCTCTCCCAGTGGGCCCTGGACCACCCCGAGCACCCCGACAACGGAGAAGCCCTCAAGGCAGCGGCCGAACACCGCCACACCTGGCTCCACGGCTACCGGGGCACCCTCGGATTCGTCACCCTGCTCCTACGCCGGACGAACTGTTAGCCCTCTGAACATGCCGTACGACACGGGCGTCCCCCGCCACGGGAGGGCTGGCTTTCGGACGCCTTTCGACGGTACGGCCCTCAACCCAGGACCCGCCACGGCTCCCGGCCGTCCTTATCGGGACCAGGTCGTGCCACCGCCGCACGATCGAACTGCTCGTACGCCTCCTGCAGATACTCGGCCGACAGATGGGATCCAGCTGCCAGGGACTCGAAGCTCTGACCGTGCGCGAGCGCCTTCTCGACCGCTTCGTGCAGGCTGATCTGAGTACGCCGGTTGGCCTCGACCAAGTCCACGACCAGATCCACCCACCGGCCGTCGCGCAGACTGGTGGCCGCATTGCCGGCGATCATGTCAGCGGCCACGGCCAAGTCGGCATCCAGCACCTTCAGATCCTCGGAAAGGGGCTTCTTCTTGCCGGAAGTCTTCATGACGGCACAGTAGGCCCCGCCACCCTCCACCCGCAGGGGTCCGCCGCTGAAACTCCTCACGAGGTCCGCCGCCGCAGTTTCACCGTGCCGGCGGCCAAGGTGCAATCGTTGGTCCCCCTGCCTACCCACGAGCCCCACAGCCATGCGCTGACCTTCGGCCGTCCCCCCGCATCAACGCCCCCACCCGCCGCGGTATCCACCCCGTGCGAGCGACTTCCAAGGAACTGCCCGGAGGCAGAGTACGGACCACGGTGGCGACCTGTCGTCGATGGCTTTCCTCAGCCCGATCCGCAGGTCCGGACGGCCGTGGATCATCACCGCGGGCCGTACACGCCGGCCCTCAGCGCGAGCCACTTCGGCGTCGTACTGAACCGCGTCGAAGTGGAGCTCCGGCGGAGGGTGCGGCGGCTCGGCGGTGTGAGACTCCCACGGAACCTCCCGGTCCGACCACTGCACGATCTCCCCGAACCGCTGCACGTTCACGGTCAGGAAGCCGCAGCAGGTACCGGTGCAACCCGGTTCCCCCAGCGTCTCCGGGGACCCGGTCGCCGATCTCGACGTTGACGCTGACGGCCACGAGGGCGCGATTCGGTGCATGGACGGCGCTCCCGGAGAGTTCGTCCAATGGTTTGGCGGCGGCGAAGCGGAAGGCTATGCGGGCACGCTTGGTTCTGCGAGAGCTCGAAGTCGGCTTCCGGACAGATGATGGCCGGCTTTCTCTCCGGCCGCGCGCAACCCTGCGGGATACGGGGGCCGACCTTCGACCGGCCGGCCCGCCGTCTACGTGCGGGGCTACGGGCTTTCACGGATGCGCTGTCGGCGCCTGCTCCGGCACAGTGATCCTCGCGCGTCTGCGTTCCCGGCTTGCGGCGCGCGCCGCAATCCCTCGGTGCCGGCGGAGGGCCGGTGGGTGGTGAGGAGGGTGATCGCAGAAAGCTGCAGGGCTGTCCTCCCGCTGTCGACGCCCTTTCCCCGACGTCGTGCAGCCGACGTGCCTGGTGCCGTCCGATCCGCGACCCGGCATCGAGCACACGACGTCACACTCCCGGCCCGGGTGCTTCGGCCTGGGACGACATGCCACTGAACGACATGCCACTGGTTCCCAAAGATCCTTCCCACCCGCCACTCTGCCCACCTTCGTTCGACCCTCAGGAGGATCCGTTGCTCGACGCCATCGGTATGGCGCTTGCGAGTCAGGAGTTCTACGCCCCGCTGGCAACCATCAGCGACACCGGGCAGCGGCTCGCCCCTGCGCAGGTGGCCGATGGATGGCTGAGCACCGGCAAGGACATCTGGACGGCGTGGAGCCACCCCTCTCTCCGACGGGCCGCTCAAGGCTGGAAGATCCATGTGTCCGCGCGCCTGGACCGCACACAGGACGTCCTCGACGCTGTAGCACATACCTGCTTCGCTGAGCGGGTGCCGTTCAAGCACGTCAGCGCCCAGAAGTTCTTCCTGGCACTGCACCACAAGCACGCGGACCGTGCACAGGCCGGCAAGTTCTGCGCCCTCTACCCGCAGGACACCGAGACGGCCCACCGGCTCCTGGCCGTCCTTTCGGCCGCGCTGGAGGGCGAGGAGGGCCCGTACATCCTGTCCGACCGCCGCTACCGGGATTCTCGGACCGTCCACTACCGCTACGGCGCGTTCAGCCACCGCAGCCGGCTACGCCTGGACGGCAGCAGAGAACCGGTCATCCGTGACGGCTTCGGACGCGACGTGCCGGACCAACGCCGACCCGCGTTCATCCTTCCCGACGGCGTCACCGATCCCTTCGTCGCCAAGGAGCCCGCACCGCACTCCGGGCCGATCGTCATCCGCCACTACGAGATCGCCAAGGTACTGCAGCCCAGCAACGCCGGAGGGGCATATCAGGCGGTGGACCGCCGCACCGGACGCGCTGTCTTCATCAAGGAAGCACGCGCCCACAACGGCTATACCTGGGACGGCGTCAGCGCGCGGCAGAGACTGCGCCGCGAATACGACGTCCTCACCGCCCTCCACGCGGCGGCCCCCGGGGTATGCCCGCAGCCCCTGGACCACTTCACCGAGTGGGAACACGACTTCCTGGTCACAGAGTTCATCGACGGCATCTCGCTGCACCATTGGGTGGCCCGGAACTCACCCACCACCAAGGCCGAGTGGCCCAACCGCGACTCCGCGAGCTACTTCAAGGCCTGCCGCCAAATCCTGCGCAGCCTGGACGAGTCCCTTTCCCACCTTCACTCCCGGGGCTACCGCTTCGGGGACCTCAGTCCCGCCAACGTCATCGTCACCGCCGACCTGCGGGCCAGACTCATCGATTTCGAGGCCGCCACACCGCTGACTCAGCCGGCGGCCGCCATGGGCACCCCCGGGTTCACCCTCCCCCGCGGCCTCGCCGACGCCGACACGGACCCGCTCCTGCACGACCGGTACGCCATGGCCGCACTCACGCTGTCCCTCTTCGCTCCACCCCTCCAAGGAGCAGCGGAGCGTCAATCGTCCCAACTCGCGCTGTTGCGACGTGATCTGACTGCCACTGCGGCAGTGCCGGCGGACTTGTGGGCTCGCGCGACCGCCTTCCAGCGTACGGACGGCGGCAGTTCCGCGGCATTGCCCGACCCGTCCGACGTGGACGCCGATCCCGAAGGCTGCCTCGCCGATCTCGCCGCGAGGGTAGCCATCGGACTGCTCGATGCGGCCGACACCCGTCGATCCGACTGGGTCTTCCCACCCTCACCCCAGGCATTCCACACCAACACCGTCGGCGTTGCCTACGGAACCTCGGGGGTGGTACACGCCCTGCACCGGGCGGGCGTGCCCATCCCTGAGGAGATCGAGAAGCGATTACTGGTCGACTCCCTGGCACTGCGCGATGAACTGCCACCCGGCCTGAACGCGGGATCAGCAGGCATCGCCCGGGTCCTGGCGCAGCTCGGCCGCCTGGACGAGGCGACCGAACTCCTGCAGACCGCCGAGAACCATCCCCTGACCCGCACCTCCACCACACTGGCCGACGGCCGGGCCGGAATCGGCCTGAGCTGGCTGGCCCTGCACCGGCGCACACGCGACAACCGGCACCTGGAGCTGGCCGCGGCAGCCGGAGACGCGATCGTGCGCACCACCGACCTGGTGCCGACCCTCGGCGACCACGACGCCAGAGGGCTGTTCCACGGCCGCTCCGGCCTTGCCCTCTTCCTGCACCAACTGGCCGACGCAACAGGTCGGACCTCCTACCTCACAGCAGGCCGTCACCTGATCCACGAAGAACTCGACCGCGCGCTCCAGTTGCCCGACGGAGGCCTGTCCTTCGCCGACAATGCCGTGATCAGGCGTGCCATGCCCTACCTGTCCGTCGGCTCGGCGGGCGTGGCTACGGTCCTCACCCGCTATGTGGCGACCTCGCCGGACGACCGCTGCGTCGCGGCACTGCCGCTGCTCGTCGCCGATGCCAGGAAGACCTGCGCCATGGAACCGGGCTGGTCCACAGGACTTGCCGGGCTGACCTACTTTCTCGCCGAGCACGCCGAACTGACCGGCCGGCCGACCGACCGTGAAGCCGCCGTACGGGTCGCCACCGGACTGCTGAAACACGCCCAGCCCCATGGCCAGGGTGTCCGCTACCTCGGCGCGGGCGGCATGCGATGCACCGCCGACCTGACTTGGGGCGCCGCAGGAGTGCTTCTGGCACTGCAACGTGTCCTGCACGGCCCCGAGGACGAGTTGTTCACCTTGGACCACGGGCATCCCATCCACCCTGAGGTCCCCTCTCGAAAGTGAAGGAACGCCGGTATGAACCAGATTCTCGCTCTGCAGGAACTCACCGTCGAGGTCGACGCCGAACAGGAAGGGGCCTTCTGGCCCCCCTGCTTCAGCATCCACGAAAGCCTGTGGACCAACCCGACCACCACCACCATGTGATCGGTGGCGGACCGTCGGCATGCCCGACGGTCCGCTCCTTCCTCCATCAACAGCGCATCGGGCAGCATGCACCGGGCACACCGGCTTCCAGCGTCGGGCGTGCCCGTACGGCCGTGGTCCGCCAGGTCCGCCGTGATCCCGGCGGTATCTGTCATGACCTGTGGGCGGGCCAGTTCGGCCAGGTCCACGAGCAGGCGGGCACCGCCGTCCTCGGCGATGCGGCGGCGCCGTTCCCACATCGCTGTGGCCCTGGGCCTGCCAGCGGCGCGCGCTGAACCGACGGAGCGGCACGCATTGCCAGTACACCTCCCCCAGGCTCCGACCGTAGACGGCGTACTCCTGCGCGGCCGCCTCCAGGAGAATTCGTGCGCGGGATGTCGAGAACGTGCGGCCGGCTCCGTCCCAGGGGCACGAGAGGCCGCGAACCGGCCGCTCCACGACCTCGACGAAGGAGCGATCACCATGCAGCCGACCCAGATCACCGAGATCCTGAACCGCCCGATCAGCCAGGATCTGCTGGCCCGCGACCTGACCCGGCTGGCCTACGTCGCCACGGACGGCACCCCACGCAGTATCCCGATCGCGTTCACCTGGAACGGCTCGCAGATCGTCCTGTGCACC
This sequence comes from Streptomyces sp. H39-C1, assembly GCF_027158125.1. Classification (NCBI taxonomy): domain Bacteria; kingdom Bacillati; phylum Actinomycetota; class Actinomycetes; order Kitasatosporales; family Streptomycetaceae; genus Streptomyces; species Streptomyces sp. H39-C1. The sequence continues at coordinate 55,738 of NZ_JAPVLS010000028.1, read as the reverse complement.
ACGAAGAACGCCGCGAAACTGCCCGCACTGCGCAAGAACCCGATCGTTGCCCTGACCATCGACACCGAGGTCCACCCACCGAAGATCCTGCTCCTGCGCGGGCGGGCCGAGCTGGACGTCGTCGACGGCATCCCGGAGGAGTATCTCCAGATGAACGGCAGCTACGCGATGACACCCGAGCAGCGCACCGAGTGGGAGGCCGAGGTCCGCTCCCTCTACGACGGCATGGTCCGCATCGTCATCACCCCGACCTGGGCGAAACTCATCGACTTCGAAACCACCCTGCCCACCGCCGTCGAGGAGCTGATCCGACAGCGCGCCGAACGTCAGTGCACCTGAGATCACCGCCTTCGCAAAACGGCGTGGCAGTTCTGCGGTACGAGATCAGGAAATGGGCCGAGGCTCCGCTCCATCGAAGAATCCGAACGCCTGCGATGCTGCTCGTTTCGAGCAGCGACCGGCGTCCGCTCTTCCGCTACCGGCTGCCGGCCCTCACGTCGGGCTCCGCACATCGCGGCTCGCCGCACCACCGCGGCACAATCCCGGTTCCAACTCGACCGGACAGGCCCTAACGTGGCGGAAATGACGGACCAACTGACACCCATGCCCGACGACTGGCAGCGCGCACTGGCCATCGTCGCCCACCCCGATGACCTGGAGTACGGAGCCGCCGCGGCGATCGCCCAGTGGACCGCAGCGGGACGCGAGATCACCTATCTGCTGGTCACCCGCGGCGAGGCCGGGATCGACGGCCTCGAGCCAAAGGAGTCGGCCCGGATCCGCGAGGCCGAACAGCGGGCCAGCGCGGCCGTGGTCGGTGTCACGGCGGTGGAATTCCTCGATCACCCTGACGGCGTCATCCAGGACGGCCTCGAACTGCGCCGCGACCTGGCCGCGGCGGTGCGCAGGCACCGGCCCGAGCTGCTCATCACGCTCAACCACCACGACACTTGGGGCGGCACGGCCTGGAACTCCCCCGACCACCGAATCGTCGGCCGCGCCACGCTCGACGCGGCGGGCGACGCGGGCAACCGCTGGATCTTCCCCGACCTGCCGGACGCGCCGTGGGACGGCGTGCGGTGGGTGGCTGTGGCCGGGTCCCCCCAGGCCACGCACGCGGTGGAGGCCACGCCTTCGGGAGCGGAGCGGGCGGTGGCTTCACTGGCGGAGCACCGGGCGTACATCACGGCGCTCTCCGACCAGTCCCCGAAGGACTACGCCCAGTCCTTCCTCCAGGGCATGCTCGACATGGCCGCCCCACGCTTCGGGGGCGTCCCAGCGGTGACGTTCCAGGTCTACCCCCGCTAGTTGCCGGATCAAGGAGCGTTTGCCATGCCATCGAGGACGAGCAGCCCGTCATCTCCGCCTGGAACGTCCCATAGCCGCAGACCACCCGCTCCACGCCTGCCGCACGTGACTGTGCCCCGGCGCGCATCCGGCGCCGGGGCACAGTCGAGGTCGATCACCGGGGACTAGCGCACCGTCACGTTGAAGACGGGGGAGGCCGTGTTCCCGCTGACGATGCGCAGGCTGTTCTTGCCCTTGAGGCCGAGCTTGACGCCCAGCGAGTAGGCGCCGTTGCGCGCGACGGGGACGGAGGCGGGCAGCATGACCCACTTGCTGCCCTGCCTCTGCTGCAAGGTCACCTTGGTGCCCGCCTTGAGGCCGGTCGTCGTGCCGGTGACACGGAACAGCTGCCACGCCTTGACGGAGCCCACCGACGGCTTCGCACTGATGGTGGCCTTGGCGGCGAGTGACTTCTGCGCGACGGAGGTGCTGGCCGTCGCCGGAGTCGCGGCCATCGCGGCGGTGCCTGCCAGAGCGACGGAGGCTGCCGCGATGGCGCTGACTACGGCGATACGCAGGGAGTGCCGCTTGGTGACGATCATGGTGGTCCCCTCCAGTGAAGCTGTCGGTTGTCACACAAAGGCAAGACAAATGCCATTGGCGTGGTTCTCACCAGAAGAGATGTTCCGTCACGCGAATGCGTTGTCGGCGAGGTGTCACTGTCCTGTAACAGGCACGGCCGGCTCCGTTCACGTGTCGTGCGATGGCGCGAAGGCTGTCACCGCGCTCGATGCGTTCGTGGATTTGCTGGTGGCGTTCACGGGTGCGGGTGACCAGAGGCCGTGGCCGTCCACGGATGTCCAGTTCCGTGTGGTCTGGGTTCTCCTGAGGCCGGCTGTCTTCAGTCTGATCCGATGGTAGGTGAGAGGTTCTCGCAGGTCGGCACGGTGTCGGCCTACAACGCGTTCGACTGCTTCGGCCAGATTGTGCAGGAGGTGCCAGGCGTCGGCCACCTGCTGGGCCTGCGGGGCGCCCGCCTGGGCTCCGTCACGGAATGAATCGGCACGGTCGCGGCAGATGATCCGCACTTCGGGATGGTTCCGCAGCCATGATGCGAAGGTGTTCGCGGCGCGAGCGAGAACGTCGATCGGGCGGTGGGTGGACATGTCGATGAGGATCGTTGCGTAGGTCCGCCCGCGCCGCAGGGCGAACTCGTCGACACCGAGAAGCGGGACATGGGCCGAGGACGGGAGTGGCAGGGCGCGGATGAACCGGAGCAGGGTGTCCTTGCAGGTGCCGATGGACATGCGTTCGGACAGGCGTGCTCCTGCCTTGCCGCCCAGGAACAGGGCCAGGTCGGCGAGCTGGGCGGTGAGAGCGTCCGTGCGGCGTGCGTACCGACGCGTCAGGGCCGGTATCTGCTCGGTGAAAGTGCGGCGGTCACACTGATCGTTGTCACACAGGAGTCGGCGGGCCTGAAGTTCAAGTCGTACACGCTTGCCTGCCACCGGACGATCCGCCAGAGTCCGCGGGTAGTAGCAGTGCACCCTCGCGGATCGCCGTCCATAGTCGGGACATGCTGCCGACGCGGCCTGAGACCTTACGGCGAGCCGGACCTCCGTCTCCGTGAGTGTCACTCGATCGATCCGAACCTCGACACCTGGCAGCAGAACGTCCGCGATGCGGACCCCACCCATCACACAGAATTGATGCCCAACCACCCCCAAAATAGCGACAGAGCGCAGAAGCTGAGCCAGAACCCGTGAAGTAGCAGCGATTGGTCAAGGGTTTGGGCAGCAGCCGGCGATCTTGTGTGCTCCGGATGTCCACCAGAAATGACGTCATCCGACGACCGAGATCGCCTCAAGGCAACGGGATGCCGGTTCTGCGCCTCGGCCGATGATCCGGGCTGGTTCGCGAACCGTTGGCCGATCCGTTCGAGGAACTCCTGCAGGCTGGTCGCGGCGACACAGAAAGGGGCGACCATGGTCACTACCGGGTCGAGCACATGTCGGATCACGGCGGTCGGGCGGCATCTTCTAGGATCTGAGACATGGCAACAAGACTCGTACAGATTAATATGAAGGCCCAGGACGACTCCGTGCTCGGCCGGTTCTGGGCGGAGGCACTCGGTTGGGGTGTCGACAGCGAGGGACCCGGCGTGACCAACCTCGAACCCGTGGGCTTCGTCTACCCCGACCCCGTGGCCGTCTGCATCGACATCGTCGCCCGCCCGGAACCCAAAACGGTGAAGAACCGGGTGCACCTTGATCTGGCCACCACCTCGACCGCCCATCAGGCGGAGTTGGTCGCGCGCCTGAAGGATCTCGGCGCGACGCTCGCCGACGTGGGTCAGGGTGACGTCCCCTGGACGGTCATGGCCGACCCGGAAGGCAACGAGTTCTGCGTCCTGGAGCCCCGTCCGATCTACCAGGACACCGGGCCGATCGCCGCGGTGGTGGTCGACTGCACCGACCCACGAGGGATGGCCCGGTTCTGGGGCGAGACGATGGACTGGACGCTGCACGAGGTCACCGACGACCATGCGACCATGCGTTCCGCCAAGGGCGTCGGGCCCTACCTGGAGTTCCTCCGCACCCCCGATACCAAGAGCGTGTGGAACCGCGTCCACCTCGACGTGTGCCCCTACCCCGGTGACGACCTGGGAGCAGAGGAAGCCCGACTGCGCGCTCTGGGCGCCACCGACCCTGGTATCGACCGGTCCGCGATCTCCTGGACGGTTCTGGCCGATCCGGAAGGCAACGAGTTCTGCCTCCTCTCCCCTCGCTGACCTTGAGCAACGGCTCCGGCCGTTTCGGGTCGGCGGCGAGGACCGCGTTGCGTCAGCGCATGCCGCCGGTGAGGGGGACGGTGTCCCCGGGTGATTCAGCGCGCGTCAGTGGACGCCAGGAAGGCCAGGAGCGGGCCGCCGCTCCCTCTACGTCTCCTACCTGGCGGCCCTGGCACAGACCCGGCACACCTGTCGCGTTGCTGTGCGCGAGCCAGACCCAGATCCGCAGCGGCGCGGGCGTGCCGTGTGGGAATCCTTCGAAGCATGCACAGCCCTGCGCTACGAAGTATCGATCTGCGCGCCTCGCTACATCGTCGGGCCGGCGGATGACACATTCCGCCGGCTCCGCGACCTGCGCGACGTGGTCGCCGACGGATGCGGCCGGGCCAGCGACGAGTACATCACGGGCCGGCTGCGCTACGACGAGGCATACCAGTCTCTTCGGGATGCCATGCGGAGAGACCTCAACGCGGATGCCCAGTGCGTGCGAGCGTGTAGGAGTGGAGTTGGTCGATCTCGATGAATCCTGCTGAATCGTAGAGGCGGTTCGTTGCGGTGCGGTCTCGGTCGTCTCCGGCAGGAGCATCGTCGTCGACGTACAGGATCACCTCGGTGGCGCCCAGCCCGGTCAACACGTCCAGGGCAGAGCCCAACAGGGCGCGCCCCAGCCCTTGGCCGCGTGCGGATGGGGCCACTTCGATCCGCCACAGGACGCCGATGCCGTGGACGGGCGGGCCCACCACAGCCTCCGCGACCACGTCGGGGCCGTTGCGGATCTCCAGCCGTCGGGTGTTCTTGCCCGTGTCGTCGGCGCGGCCGATGTGAACGTGGGCGGCGTGAGGCAGGCCCGGGGTGGGCAGTGCGGCGCGCAGGTACCGCCACAGCCGCTCGCCGGTGAACCCCGCCCGCCGCAACGCCTCATCGGTGACCGCACGGTTCCGGACCGGCAACGCCTCCAGCCCCAGAGACAGCGCGGAGGCGATCTGGAACGCCTGGACCGGGCGCGGCGCCAGTGCGGCGACCGCGCGCCGGATCAGCAGGTCGGCGGTCCGGGCGGCCTCCCCGCAATGCAGCCACAGGATCACCCCCGTGTCGTCCTTGGGCCGGACGGCGTAGGACACCACGCCGAAGACGGCCCCGGTGTCCTCCACGACCACCTCGGTGGTGGGCTGGTCCAGTGCGGCCCACCACTGCGCATCTACCGGCGAGCGGCCCTCCAGCGCCTGATGGAGCATCGCGGGAGTGGTCGGCGGCTGGCCAGGGAGGCGGTCGGCGTTGATCAAGTGGAGAACAGCGGTCTGATCAGCCGGGGTGTACGGGCGCAGCGTGACGCCAAGAGGGGTGCTCACGGATACGACCCTGGCCGGGTGGATCCCTTTTGTCCAGGTGGGGGCGGTGCGTCGTGCGGTGCAACGCGCACACCGGTTGGGGTGGTGTCAGTGATCCGTGCTCCGTGCTCAATGGCTCCCTCGCACTGGGGCAGACATGGCGGCGGCCAGCCGGGGTTCCAGCGCCAGGCCGCCCACTGGTCGGCGTCGGCGAAGGGCCCGGCCCGGGGTGGGCCAGCGGGCCTGAGTCCCGGGCGGGCACGCGGTCACCAGCGCCTCGCCCGTGTCGGCGAGGACCCGTAGCGCCTGTTCACTCCACACCCGCCCGGAGCGGTGTACGTCACGCCGAACGACCGTTTGCCCCGTCTCGAAGGTCTCCACCAGTTCCTCCCTCGCGAGCCCGGCCGGGACATCCGGCAGGGCGGGCACCACTTCAGCGCGCGGGGACGAGGTGGGAAGCCGCCGTTCGGATCCTGTCCGGCCTCGCTGTCGTAGGGTCAGCCCAAGTCGAGTGTCTCCTGCGTGAAGTCGGCCGGGGCGGGGCAGGGGCGGCGGCGCGCTGGCTTGGCGTGCGGCTCTCCAGCGCTCGGTCAGCCGGGTGCTGGCCACGAAACGCCCCAGGCGGCGAGCTGTGCTCCGCCGGTTGCCGTTCGGTTGGGCGCCGATGGACGGTGAGGTGGACGGCAGCGGGGCATCAAGGTCAGGCAGCGAGACGGATGGGTGCCTGCTGGCCCTGTGGCAGGGGGCGGGCCAGGCGGCGGGCCCTGACTCCTCGAAACCGGCAGCTTCGCGCCCGCTCAGCATCCCGCCGGCCTTGCGCAGGGGGACGCTTCCTATTCGGGGCGGCCGTCGGCGAGCCACTGGGCGAGGCCGCTCAGCCCGACCGCCCACCGCCCGAGGTCGGTGACCTCGGCGTGCCCGGTGACGACGGTGAGCAACTCGGCCACCGCCTCGTCCGGCCGCTGGGCATCGTTGAGGGTCAGGGCGCGGAAGACGCGTACGGAGTCGGAGTCGGGGAACTCCCTGCGGGCGCGGTCGAGCACCACGAGCGACGTGTCCAGCTCGCCCAGCCACCTCAGGGTGCTGGCGTACTGGCACAGGCACCGGCGCAGGGCGTCACCGTCGAGGCCGAGGGCGAGGGCCCGCTCGTAGTAGCCGCGGGCGGTCTCTTCCAGGCCCGCGGTGTCGTAGGCGCCACCCACCTCGTATACGAGGACTGGGTGGTCGGGGTGTTCGGCGAGCAGCGCCTGGAAGTACGCGATCGTCGGCGCCATGTTCGCCCGGTCGCGCTGGTCGTAGCCACGCTGGATCGCCTCGGCCAGTTCGGGTGTCACGTCGGTCGTCACTACTGCAGCTCCCCATGTGTACGAGTGATCAACTGACCCTATCGCAGCCTCGTCCGCAGACAGTTGGACGTGTTCTGCCGGCTTCTGTCAGGCAGTGCCCCGGCGAGTTGGCTTTGGGCAGGGTTGTGGGCACGCAGTCCGCGCCCGGCCAGGTCGGGAGTGCGTCCCGCGTCCTCCGGGGTGGCTTTTGCCACTTCGGTCAGCCCGATGACACCGCCTCGAGCTGAGTCAGCTCGTCCATGCGCAGTGCCTGCCGGAGCTGGCCGCGCCCGAGACCGCCAACGGCGTGGCTGGACGATCTTGTCCGGACGGTCAGTGGACGTGGCTGCGGGCAGGACGCATCAGCTGGTCAGCGCTCCTGGGCTTCCTTGGTCGCCATTTCGTCGAGTCGTCGTTCGGCCTCGGCCCAGCTGATCGGGAGATCCGCGACGGAGGCGTCCCAGAACACGAACGTGGAATCGCTCATCGTGGAGCGCATCGCCTTCATGATGGAGCGGTGCGGCTCCGTCTGAACGAACGTCATGAGCTGCTCACGGCTCTCCCATGCGGACAGTGTCTGGAACGTCCGCTTGACGGGCCGGGCGACGAGCGAGGCGCCGAAGCAGCCTGGAGCTTTGCGGACCTGGCGCCACGCCGCCAGCGAGTTGAGGAAGAACCGCGGCACGTCCTTAAGGCTCCGGACCTCGAATCGCGACGCCATGATCAGCGCGGATTCGTGGCCTTCGGGAGAGTTGGGGGTGGTCCAGCGCAAGGTGGGCATTGAAGTACTCCTCGGTAGTGGCGTCGTGCTTGCCGGGGCAATCTGATGATGTCAGGGAAGGAGCGTGCGAGCCGGTCGAGTTGGGGATGACGAAGGTGTCGCCGGAGCGGACCGCCGCGAGGTCTTGGTCCAGTCCGGCCCGGTCCCGGTTGCTGGCGGTGAGCGAGTCGCCGCCCACGGACCCGGAGTGGAATGTTCAGTCCCCCATCGCCGTGCGATTGCGGCCAGGTTCGAGGGCGAGAAGGGAAGCGGCGGGGATGCCCTGGCGGAACGGACTGCTCGGGGGCCAGTGACTCAAGCCTCGCCCGCCAGGCGGACGTCGCTCGTGTCATTCGCCTGATCACCAAGGCTGATCAGCAGAGTGCGCAGGGTAGCGGCGAGGTCGCCTTGCCGGTGCGGATCGAGCGCGGCGAGGATGCGCCGTGAATTGTCGAGGTGGGCGCCGATGACACGGTCGATGAGCTCGCGGCCGGCGGGGGTGAGGGCGACGATGACCGTACGCCGGTTGGCGGGGTCGAGGTCGCGTGTGACGTAGCCCTTGGCGACGAGCCGGTCGAGCCGGTTGGTGATGGCACCGGCCGTCTTCATCGAGTGGCGGGTCAGTTCCCCCGCGGTCATGCCGCCGGGTGGGCCGGCGCGGAGGAGGGTCCCGAGGACGTCGAACTCGCCCATCTGCAGCCCGAATTCGCTGAAGAGCGCTTGGAACTCGCGCTCGACGATACGGGTCACCCGTGACAGGCGGCCGAGAACGTTCACGGGGGACGCGTCGAGGTCGGGGCGGACGCGAGCCCACTGTTCCACGATGAGGTCGACGGCGTCACGCTCCACGAGGACTCCTCAACGTTGAAATGTTCGACGTGAGATTACCACCGTGACGCACGCTCCTCAACGTCAATTATTTGAACGTCGAAGTGCCTTTCATGGGCGCCGAGTCACCGCCCGCGATCACCGCGCCTGCCCTCATCGGTGACACCCTGCGGCCTGATGCCGAATCACGATCACCCCGCCGTCCCTGGGCCCCAGCCGGCGTGCAGGGTTCGGGGCAGTCTCTTCTGGGGCGGTGCTACCGCCGCCCGTGCGGGGTCGTGGGAGCGACCTCGGCGAGCCAGGCGTCGGCGATCAGCCGGTGCCCCAGAGGGGTCGGGTGGACGCCGTCCGGGGCCAGCTCCGCCGGCTCCCGATCCTGCGCCGCGCGGGGCAGGACAAGGTCTGCGCGGACCACTTGGGCTCCGTTGTTCACAGCTGCCCGCAGGACGGCGTCGGTACGCGGCGACAGGTCCTCGAACCAGCGTTCCTGGTCCGGCCCGACCGGGAGCAGGAACGGAGTGATGACGACCAGCTGTGCGGACAGCTTGCTCGCGGTGTCCGCGAGCAGGCGGTCGAGGCACGCCTCGAACTCGTCGACCGGACTGGGGAGGTTTCGGTCGTAGCGCCGCCAGGTGTCGTTGATGCCGATCTTGACCGTGACGACGGTGGGCCGGTGGTCGATGACGTCAGTGCTCCAGCGGGATGCGAGGTCATACACGCGGTGGCCGTTGATCCCCCTGTTGATGATGCGGGGGCCGGGTCCGTCGTGCGCCCGCTCGCGCAAAGTCCGCGCGATCTCGCGGACGTATCCCTGGCCGAGCGATGCGGGATCCGCACGGTCGCGGCCCGCGTCGGTGATGGAGTCCCCGATGAACAGGAGCGTGTCGTCATCCTTGATGTGCATGTCTGCCGTCCTGGCGTTGTGGGCGGAGGACGGGACGCCTGTCGTGGCCCGTCGGATCACAGTCAACTACGTCTGACCGGATGGGGATTGATCTGCGGCGCGCCTGAGGGTCTGGGCCTCGCGGGCCAGCACCGCGGGGTCGTCGCCGGGGACGAACTCCAGGAGCGCCTCGACACCCCGGCCCGCGAGCAGGCCGAGCGCTGGAGCCCACAGGTCCCAGCGGTCCGCCAGTGGAAGCCTGTTGTGGCCGGGCCACCACGAGAAGACGTGTACGGCGGTGACCCGGTCGCCGAGTTCGACGAGCCCTGCCAGCGCCTCCTCGTCGGGGGTGTCCTGCGGCGGCTGCCAGTACGTGCGGACGTTGTCCGCGCCCACCTCGTCCAGCAGCCGCAGGGTCGAGGCGACGGTGTCGGTGAGCGTTCCGCCGTGGAACTCCGGCGCGAGCTCCAAGCCGTGGTCCGCGGCGATCCGGGCCGCCTCCCGCAGGCAGAGCACGGTTTCGTACCGCTCGTCCGGCAGGACGGACCGCGATCCGGTTCCCCCCGCCCAGACCCGTACCCGCGGCGCCCCGAGCACCACGGCGGCCTGGGCCACAGCGGGAAACGCCGCCAGCTCCGCGCGGGTGGCACGGAAATACGAACCGTAGGAACAACAGGCCAGCCCGTAGCGGTCGGAGACCTCACGCACCGCTCGGATCGTGCCGGGCTCCCCCGCCGGCGCGTGCACGTCCGCTCCCCACTCGATCACCTCCAGGCCCGCGTCAGCCGCGCGTCGCGCGACCTCGGCAGCGGGCAGCCGGCGGAAGGTGACCGAGCACAGGCCCAGGCGGGTCAGCCCGGTGTCCAGCCCGCCCGGCCGACCCAGCGGCGGGCGCTCCACCGCGGTCCGTCTGCTCTCCTCGGTCATGACCCTGCCTTGCTCGCGATGTGGCCTGCGGATGGTCTGCGATTGCCCGGCCGGTCCATCCGACCCGGTCCACCGCCCGGGGGTCGGGCGGACCGGGTCGGATGGACGGACCGGCGTGCGGTGCCCCGTCACCGGGTCTCGCTCAGGCGGCGTTCGGGCCCACGTCCGCAGCGGTCAGCGGGTGCCGCAGTACGGGCGCCGTCGCGTACTCGTCGGCACCGATGTCCCGTACGCTCCCGCGCTGATCCCCGTCGATGTCGTCGGCCACGACGGTGCCGCCCAGCGTGGCCGCGCCGATCGCCGGACTGCCGGCCGTCAGCCGCAGAACACCGTCCGTGCCCCGACCGAGCCGCGGGTCGGCCCGGGTGAAGCCCCCGGAGGGGATGTTGCCGTTGGCGGCCGCCCCCCACAGCAAGTTGCTCTGCCAGGTGAAGCCGGAGGTGGCTCCCATGGCGACGAGGCTGCCCGAGTCGCCGACCAGCAGGTTGTCGGCGATGGTCACGTCCTGCGGCTCGTACGTCCGCGTCTCGCCCGACAGCGTGCCGGCGTTGTTGATCAGGGAGTTGTGCGCGATCACCGCGCGGTCGCAGGCGTCGTTGCCCCGCCGCTGCTCCTGCGTCTCCCCCGGGGTGTGGTCACGGGTGGTGCCGCTGCCGACCACCAGGGCCCGGCCGGACAGCCCGCTGAGGTAGTTGTTGACGATCACGTGGTCGTTGCCGTAGACGCGCACCCCGTCGATGCCGCCGATCAGGTGGTTGCCCTCCACCCTGGAGCGATTGCCGTGCCGCAGCACGATGCCGCCGCGGCTGTCGCGGATGGTGTTGTACCGCACGGTGTTGTCCGAGGACTTCACCGAGATGGCCTCGGGGTCGCCGTTGCAGCGCTCGAACAGGTTGTACTCCACGTAGGCGCCGGCCGCCGACAGGGCCCGGCCGCTGACGCCGAGGCGGATCGGCTCGCCGCCGTTGTCCCCGGTGAAGGTGTGGTCGGAGAAATGGTTGCGGAAGATGTGCAGGTTCTGGGCCATGGCGGTCGAGCCGGGACCGTCGACGACGAGGAAGATGCCCGCGGTGGTCTTGTTGTGGAAATGGTTCCGGTCGATCTTCGAGTCGTCCGCCCGCACGACGACCCAGTACGGATCGCCGGTGTCCGCGAACTGGAAGTCGTTGCGGGTCAGCCGGATCGCCGAGCAGTCCGCCGGGATCTCGAGCGTGGTGCTCTGCCGGAAGGCGAAGCCGCTGATGGTGATGTTGCTGGAATTGCTGAGCACGAAGCCGCGTGCGCCCCGCAGCACCGCGCCACCGCGGGTCTCGGACACGATGGTGATGGGCGCGGCGCCGGTGCCGTTCTTGCCGGAGATGGTGATCGCGCTGCCCGTTGGAACCGTGTAGGTGCCGTCGGCGACGATGATCCGGTCACCAGGGGCGGCGCCGTTGATCGCGTTCTGGAGTGCTGCCAGGGAAGCGACCGGGATGTCGGCCGCCGATGCGCTGCCCGACAGCGTGGCGGTCAGGGCTGCGGCGCCAAGTGCGGTCACGGCGGTGCCTTTGAGGAACGTGCGTCGTTGCATGGTGCCTCCTGCGTCGAAGTGGGCGGGTGCGCTCAGCCGGCCTGAGGGCCGACATCGGCCGGGGTCAGGGGTCCGCGCCTCGGCGCCCGGCGGGAGTATTCGTCCGCGCCCACATCCCGGGCCCTGCCGCGGGGCTGTCCGTCGATGTCGTGGGTGATGCGCGGCCACCGCAGCGTGCCCGCGTCGATCGCCGGGCTGCCGGCGGCCGGCCGGGCGATGCCGTGCGGGTCCGTCACCAGCCTGGGGTCGACCCGGATGCCGCCACCGGCGGGGATGTTGCCGTCGGCGGCGGCACCCCACAGGAGATTGCCCGACCAGGTGAAGCGCACGGTGTTCGCCATCGCGACCAGTTGGCCGGTGTCCGCGACGAACAGGTTGTCCGCGACGGTGACGTCCCGCGGCTCGTGCGGACGCTGACTCTCCCCGGAGAGCGTGCCGTTGTTGTTCAGCAGGGTGTTGTACGCGATGAGGATCCGGTCGGGGGCGTCGTTGCCGCGGCGCGCCTCGGGCGTCTCACCGGGGAGGTGATCGCGCTCCGAACCGCTGCCGATCACCAGGGCCCGCCCGGACAGGCCGGCGAGGTAGTTGTTGACGATCACATGGTCGTTGCCATAGATCCGCACGCCCTCCGTGCCGTCGACGAGGTGGTTGGCTTCCACCCGGTTGCGGTTGCCGTGCCGCAGGACGATCCCGCCGAGACTGTCGCGGATGGTGTTGTACCGGATGGTGTTGTCCGAGCTCTTCACCGAGATCGCCTCGGGATCGCCGTTGGCGCGCTCGAACAGGTTGTACTCCACGACCGCGTGGGCGCTGGACAGGGCTCGGGGGCTGACGCCGAGCCGGATCGGTTCGCCGCCGTTGGAGCCGGGGAAGGTGTGGTCGGAGAAGTAGTTGCGGTACACGTGGACGCGCTGGGCCATCTCCTCCGTGTTCGCGCCCTCGATGCCGAGGTAGATGCCGAGGGTGCTCTTGCCGTGGAAGTGGTTGTGGTCGACGCTGCTGTCGTCCGCGCGCACCATCACCCAGTGCACGCCCTCGATGTCGGCCAGTTGGAAGTCGTTGCGGGTGAGCCGGATGTGCGAGCAGTCCGGGGGGAGGTCCAGGGTGTTCTTCTGCCGGAAGGAGAAGCCGCTGAGGGTGATGTGGCTGGACGCTTCGAGGAGGAAGCTGTGCTCGCCTTCCAGGATGACGCCGCCGCGCGTCCGGGCGGCGATGGTGACGGGCGCGCGCCGGGTGCCCTGCTTGTTCCGAACGGTGAGCGGGCGGTCCGGTGGGACGGTGTAGGTCCCGTCGGCCACGATGATCCGGTCACCGGGTCGTGCCCGGTCGATCGCGGCCTGCAGCTCGTCCAGCGTGCGGACGGCCGCCGGGGCTGAGCTGGCGCTGGCGCTCAGCGGTCCGCCGACGGGGGCGACGGCCAGCGCCGCCCCTGCCGCGGTGCCCATGAGGAACGTGCGGCGTTGCATGGTGCCTCCGTGAGGGTGTGGTGGACGGACGGTGTGCCGGCTGGCGCTCAGCCGGCGGCCAGGGTGTCCCGGGTGGTGTCCCCGGCGTCCTGGGTTTCCTGGGTGTCCAGGAACAGTTCGATGACAGGTACGGGGGTATCGGGGCGCCGGACCGGGAGCTGGAGCGTGAGCGTTCCGGCCGGCTGTCCGCCCATCTCGGTGTTGACCGCGGGCCGGTCCGGGTCGATGTGCACCGGGATGATCTCGGACGCGTCGTTGAGCAGTTGGGCGTAGCGCACCCGGCCGGCCAGGCCCGGCAGGTGCAGGTGACGCAGCGGCCAGGCGAACAGGTGGACGTAGAGCCGGTCGCCGCGCTGGGTGTACCGGCATTCGGCGGGGGCGGTGTACGAGGAGGGTCCGCAGCCGCGGATCGCCCGTTCGTGCAGTTGCGTCCACCGGCCGATCTCCTCCAGGACCGCGGTGTCGCGCGGGTCGAGAGCGCCGCGGCCGGTGGGTCCCACGTTGAGCAGCAGGTTGCCGCCCTTGGACACGCCGTCGACGAGCATGCGGATCAGCAGGTCGGGGCTCTTGTGGTCCAGGTTGTCCCGGTCGTAGCCCCAGCTGCCGTTGAGCGTCTGGCAGGCTTCCCACAGCACGGGTCGCCCGTTGTCGGTCATGGGACCGGACGGCTGGTACTGCTCGGGGGTGACGAAGTCCCCGGGAAGGCCGGTCCGGTCGTTGACGAGGACGTGCGGCTGCAGTTCGCGAATGGTCCGCAGGAGCTGCGGGGAGTCCCAGTCGTCGGGTCCCTTGCCGCCCCACCAGGTGCGCCCGGCATACGAGAAGTCGAAGAACAGGTAGTCGACGCGTCCGAACGAGGTCAGCAACTCGCGGACCTGGCCGTGCAGATAGCGCTGGTAGTCGCGGATGTCCCGCTCGGCGTGGGATGCCTTGAACGCCTCGTCGTCGCGCTGCGGATGGGTGCCGTCCACGGGGAAGGACGGATGGTGCCAGTCGATCAGCGAGTAGTAGAGGCCGACCTTGAGCCCCTCGGCGCGGCACGCCTCGACGAACGGCCCCACGAGGTCACGGCCGTGCGGGGTGTTGGTGACCTTGTACTCGGTCAGGGCGCTGTCCCACAGGCAGAAGCCGTCGTGGTGCTTGGTGGTGAGCACGACGTACCGCATGCCCGCCGCCTTGGCCGCTCTGGCCCACTGGGCGGGGTCGTAGCGGTCCGGGTCGAAGTGGTCGAAGTACACCTGGTACTGCTCGTCGGTCAGTCGCTCACGGTTTTTGACCCACTCGTGCCGTGCGGCGAGGGAGTACAGACCCCAATGGACGAACATGCCGAACCGGGCGGTGGTGAACCAGTTCGTCTCCGGGCCTCCTACGGGATCCGGGGTCGCGGACGGGTGCGCCGGCGGGGTGTCGGTGCTCGGAGTCATGGGGAATCGCTCTTTCTCATCGGCGTCCGGCGGCTTTTCGGTGCGCGTCAGGGCTGGTCGTAGGGAACGGGGGCGGGAACCGGGCCGACGCGCAGGCACGTCAGGGTGGCAGGCCCCGGGGGCCGGTGCGGGCTGCGGGGCCGGCGCAGGCCGCGGGCCGGAACGGGCCGGAACGGGCCGCGCGGGCTGCGCGGGCTACGAAGTCACCGGGGCCGCGGGTCGGTCCGCGAGTCAGCGGTCAGTTCGTGGGTCGGTGGTCGGTTCGCGGGTCAGCCCTTGAGCGCCCCGGAGGACAGACCGCTGACGAAGGACCGCTGGAAGAACAGGAAGACGATCACCGAGGGCAGCAGGGCCAGCAACGAGGCGGCCATCACCACTCCGGGCGTCACGGCCGGGTCGATCCGCAGGGTCCGCAGCGCCAGCGGCAGCGTGTACGAGGAGGAGTCCGTGGAGACGAGCAGGGGCAGCAGGTACTGGTCCCAGATCATGGTGAAGCCGAAGACTCCGATGACGCCGAGGGCGGGCTTGCACATCGGCAGAATGATCTGGGCGAAGATCCGCAGGTCTCCGGCGCCGTCGATGCGGGCGGCCTCTTCCAGTTCGCGTGGCACGTCCTTCATGAACTCGGTCATCACCAGGATGGAGAATCCCCAGGCGCCCAGCGGGACGATCATGCCGGCGAGGGTGCCGATGAGGTTGAAGTGGACGACCGGCAGGTCGGAGAGAATGACAGACAGCGGGAGGGCCAGGATCTCCTCGGGCAGCATCAGCGTCGCCAGGATGGCGACGAGCGCCAGCGTCATTCCGGGAAACACCTTCCGGGCCAGCGCGTATCCGGCCAGCACGGAGACAACGACCTGGAGCAGCAGCCCGAAGCCGACGACGAAGAACGAGTTCAGCAGGTACTTGAGCACCCCCTGGTCGAAGGCGATCCGGAAGTTGTCCAACGTGAAGCCCTTGGGCACGACGCTCAGCTGCGTCGGGTCCTTGATGTGGCCGAAGGCGCCGACGAGCAGGGCCAGCAGCGGGCCCGCGAACACCGTCAGGACCAGCAGGTAGATGACGGCCTTCAGGATCCGTCCGCCGACGCTGCGGCTCTCGGTCAGGCCCAGCGCGGTCTCGGTCGGCGCACTCACTTGCTCTCCCTCCGCCGCAGCAGTTGGACGATGATGGTCAGGATCAGCGTCGCGACGAACAGCAGGACCGCTCCCGCCGCGCCGACGCCGAGCCGGTTCTGCTCGAGCCCGAGCTTGTAGATGAGGGTCATGACGACCTCGGTGGAGCCGTTGGGCCCCCCGTTGGTGAGCAGGAACACCTCGGTGAACACGCGCAGTCCGCGGATCGCGGCGAGGATGAACAGAATCGAGAACACCGACCGCAGTCCGGGCACCGTCACGTACCACACCCGCTGCCACCGGGAGGCCCCGTCGACCTTCGCCGCCTCGTACAGGCCGCGGTCCACGCTCGTCAGTCCGGCGAGGAAAATCATCATGTCGTAGGGGGCACCCCGCCAGATGCCGGTGAGCATGATGGAGGCCATCGACGTGTCGGGGTCGTTGATGAACCCCGACGGACCGGCTCCCACCAGGCCCAGAACGGAGTTGAGCATGCCGTCCCCGGTCGGGTGGTACATGATCCGCCACAGTTCGGCGACGACCGCGAGCGGCACCACCACCGGAAGGAACGCCGCGGAGCGCACGAATCCCAGTCGCCGGCTCTGCCCCTCCATCAGCAGGGCCAGGGCGAAGCCGAGTGACATCGCGCCGACGGTCTCGCCGACGGCGAGCACGACCGTGTGCCACGCGGCCTCACGGAATCCGTGCGACTGCAGCACCGTAGCGTAGTTCTCGGTGCCGACCCACCGGTTTCCCAGGTAGGGCTGCACATCCTGGAAGGACATGGTCAGCGCGCTGGCCATGGGAATGAACTTGAAGTACAGGAAGAGCAGCAGCGCCGGGGCGAGGAAGAGCCAGGGCGTCCACCACCGGCCCGATCTGCGGCTGCGCCCCCGACGACCGGCGGTCCCGCCGCCCCGGAGGGCCGGTTCGCGGGGGGCGGAGCCGGCTGCCGCACGGGCGGCCGGTTCCGCCTGGTCGAGGCTCATGACGCGGCGATCCCCTGCTCCTTGAGGATATCGGCGAGCTGCTTGTCGAGCTCACCCAACTTGGCGTTGATGTCGAGGCCGCAGTCCGCCATCAGCGCGTTCACCGCGTCCGCCGTCACCTGCCGCACCGGCGTCCAGTTCGGTATGGAGGGCGCGTACCGCCCGGAGTCCTGGTACGCCTGGGCGTAGGTCTTCCAGCGCGGGTCGGGACGGATCTGGGAGATGTCCACGGCGGTGTTGACGGGAAGTTGCACGGTGTAGCCGGTGGCGCCCTCCATCCCCTTCTTCTGGCCTTCGACGGACACCGCGAAGCCGGCGAAGGCGTCCTGGCCGGCCTGGTTGTCCGAGCCGGCCATCAGGTAGACGGAGCCGCCCTCGGCGAGGACGGTGGCGTCCTTGGGTCCCTTGGGCATCGGCACGACCTCGTACTTGTCCTTGCCCAGGGACTTGTCGAAGCGCGGCAGCAGGTACGGGCCGACGACGAACATGCCGGCTCGACCCGACTCGAACGTCTCGTTCGTCGGCGGGGTGTCCATGGTCACCGCGCCGGGCTGGATGGCCTTGGCCTTGCACCCCAGGTCGCGGAACCACTGCATGGCCTGCACCGACGCCGCGGTGGTCATCGCCGGCTTGTACGTGCCCTTGCCGGCCTCGGTGATGAAGTCGCCGCCCGCGGCCCACAGGAAGTTCGAGAAGTACCAGGAGGCGTAACCGCGCTTGGTGGACAGCGGGGCGGCGAGCCCGGCGGTGTTGTTCTTGCCGTCCCCGTCGGGGTCCTGAGTGGTGAAGGCCGTGGCCATCGCGGCGAAGTCGTCCCAGTTGCGCGGGACGTCGAGCTTCAGCTTCTCGCGCCAGTCCTTGCGGATCAGCAGCGCGGACGCCTGCGCGGAGAACGGCAGTCCGTACTGCTTGCCGTCCAGGCTCTGCCCGGACTTCAGGCCCTGTTCGATGATCTGCTTGCTGTCCTTGATCTTGCCCAGGTCGATCTCTCGGAGCAGACCTTGGCTGTGCATGGTTCCGAGCTGCGTCACGTCGTTCATGACGATGTCGGGGAGCTTCTTCTGGGCGGCCCGCTGCTGCAGTTTGGTCTCGAAGTCGTCGAAGATGGCCGTGACCTTGACCTGGTAGCCCGTGGCCTTCTCGAAGGCGGCGGCGAGCTGCAGTGCGCCCTTCTCCCCCGGTCCGCCCGGGGTCGTCCTGGTCCAGAGCTCGAGAGGTGCCTTGGGGTTCTGCTTGGCATCCACTCCCGCAGCCCCGGAGGTACAGCTGGTGAGGATCAGAACCGAGGCGAGGGCCCCCGCGCCGATCCATCGCGATCTCTGCATGACAACTCCCGGTTTCGCCCGCATCACCGCGGTCTAGAAAGCGCTTGCTGGGACGGTAACCGGGTCCGAATCAACGGTCAATAGTCCGATGAATACAAAGTGTTTCGACTGACCGAAGGAGCGCTCATCTGGCACACTTCCGCACCTCCTCCAGCCGGCGCGACGGATGGGAGGGACGACCCGACTCCTATAAATGGGTTCTTGGCCATATAAGTTGGGCATCGACGGGAACGGTTGTTCACCCCAAGGGGCGCCTCGTTCCCCACGGCCGCCACTCGACCAAGGAAGATCGACATCCAGGGTCACGGCGATGACATTTCAGTGATCCGATGTATGGTTCCTGCGAGCTACGGGCCGGACAACGAACAGCCCCCACCAATCCACGACATAAAGCCAGACGCTTTCCATCACATCCGAGCAGGGACCGCCGACCGTCCGGCTGCCGGTCCACCACCGGACAGGCCGAGGAGACAACCCGACATGAACGCACCGGCCACCGCACCGACAGCCCTGTTGGTCATGGAGGAAGAACGCCGGGCCGACGTCTACCCGCCCGCAGTACTGGCCGAGATCGGCCGGCTCGTGCACTGGCAGGGACCGCCCCTCACCCGGCAGGAGCTCGACGCGGACCCCGACGTGCTGCGGACCGTCGACATTCTGCTCACAGGCTGGGGTGCACCCCTTCTCGACGGCGCCCTCCTGTCACGGGCCCCTCGGCTGCGGGCCGTTCTCGTCGCGGCGGGGTCCGTCCGGCACCTGACCACACCCGCCTTCTGGGAGCGCGACATCCCGATCGTCGCGGCCGCCGCGGCCAATGCCGTTCCGGTGGCGGAGTTCACCCTCGCCCATGTCCTGCTCGGACTGAAACAGGCCCACCGCATCGAGCGGGAGATGGCGCAGAGCCGCCGCTTCCCCACCGATCCCGACGTCCCGGGCGCGTACCGGTCACGGGTCGGCCTGTTGGGACTCGGGCACATCGGCCGGCTCGTCGCCGCCCACCTCGCCCGCTTCGAAGTCGAGGTCCTCGCCACGGATCCCGTCGCCTCCCAGGACACCGCCCAGCGCGCGGGAGTCCGGCTGATCTCCATCGAGGAACTCTTCGCCACCAGTCACGTCGTCAGCCTCCACGCACCGCTGCTGCCCCAGACCCGCGGCTCGATCGGGGCACGGCTGCTCAACTCCATGGGGCCGGGCACGACACTGATCAACACCGCGCGGGGCACGCTGATCGACGAGACGGCCGCCGCGCAGGTCCTGCACGCCAGGCCCGACCTCACCGCCGTACTCGACGTAACGCACCCCGAGCCCCCGGCTCATGACTCACCACTGTTCACCCTTCCCAACGTCGTCCTGACACCGCACCTGGGCGGCGCCATGGGCGCCGAACGCCACCGCCTCGGACAGCTCGTGCTCGGCGAACTCCGCCGCTTCACACAGAACCGGCCGCTCCAGCACGCCATCGACCCCGCCCACGCCGCCTCGCTGGCCTGACACCGCCGGCCGCTGCCGACCACTGCCGACACGGTTCCCTTCCTCGGGAACCTTCGATCGGCGACGTCACGCAAGGTCATGCTGTACCGCGTGCCCGGGTCCGGGCAAGCCTGATCGGCACCCGATTCCACCCGCTCACAGCCACGGGCATCACGTAAGCGAAACGTGAGTGAGACGTTAGCGAGGGCTGCGAAACTGCGAGGTCGGCCAGCACCTCCCGGCCCCGAATCCGCTCCGCGGACGCGTCGGACCGGACCGCCGCCGTGAGCGAAGGAGTCGACCATGAGCCCGAGCGGAAGGAAGGGCGGCTTCGGTGCGCCCGCCCGCACTTCCCTGGTCATCTGCGCACCGGGTGGGCAGATGGATCCGAACTCACCGGGTTCTGTCCGCAGGTGTAGCGGTAGTGAGGTGTAACGGATGTGCGGGCCGCCGGAGCAGTTCTGGGCAGACGTGGGGTTGCATGAGCTCCGGATGCCAACCAACCAGCTCGAACTCGGCTAGCGCTGTGGCCGCGTGGTTCACGCAGCACCCCGCATCCGCATCCGCAGCGAGAAGGGCATCCGCTGGGGCGGACGCCCCCTCGCCGCCGCAGCCTGACCCAGTGAGGGATCCCGCCGTGCCCGGATATGGAGATCAGACAGCGGCCAGGCTCTTCGCCATGACCCGCTCCCTGCCAATGCCATCGGGCAGAAGATCGCCGGGCTCACCCGTGTCCGTGAAACCGTGCCGCTCATAGAGTGCGGTCGCCTTGCGGTTGTCCGGCATGACGGACAACCGCAGCGTCGTGACGCCGCGCTCCGCTCCCCACCGCTCGACCGCCTGGATCAGGTAGTCACCCACGCCCTTGCCCCGAGCCGTGGGGGCGACCCACATCGAGATCAACTCCACATTATCTGTTCCCTCGCCCGGTACTCCGCTGGCGATGCCCACCGGAAGGCCGTCGAGGAGCGCGACGAGATCGAGCGCTCCAGGAATCGACAGACGGGCACGCCAGCGTGCCTCTCGGTCGCCGGAGCCCTGCCACTGAGCCAGCGTCGATCCGAACGCGTAGGGCGCCTCAGTAAGCGCGGCCAGTCGCAACTCCCGCCAAAGGGGCCAGTCGTCTGATGTCAGACTACGTAGTTCAAGCATGATCCACACCCTGCCTGCAGGGCGGGATGGGCGGCAAGTCGATGACAACCATCCAAACGAGGTCGTCCACCCCGGTGACCAGCAGAAACCGGGGAGCAGCGGTGGCTCACGAACTCGCAGAACACGAGGCCTCGGTGAACCTATCCGGTCACGGCACTAGGTGCTCGCTTCCCGGCATCACTGAGATCACCCGCGGTGGCGTGCCCGGCCCGCGGCCCGCGGCCTGCGGCAGCCCGGCCCACCCCTGGCATCCATCCGGCACAGGCGCGGCTGCGCTCTGGCTTCCTGGCGAAGCTGCCCGTGTCGGCGTCGGTGAGGACGTCGAGTTCGACCAGGCGCTTCGGCTTGGCCCGGATGCCCACGACGTTCGTGGGCGGGAGTTCGTGGCCGAGGGCCTGGGCGACGTCCCTGGCCCGCAGCGTTCCGGTCTCCTCGTTGAACACGGCAAGGATGCGGGTGAAGTCCGGGTGCTCGGGCAGTTCTGGCGAGCAGGCGCGCACGGCAGGCAGCGCCGCCACCTCACTTCTTGGTGACTCCCGTCAGCACCTGTCGGGTGAAGTCCCTCGCCACGTCGCACGCCTTGCTAACGCGAAGCGCCGGATTGCTGCTGTCTTCGTTCCGGACATTGACCTCGAGTTCGTCGGCGTTGACCTGCATGGAGTCGTCACAGGAGTTGCCGATCGCAGTGGCCGCGACCCCTGGGAAGCCCAGGACGTCGATCTTCTTCTGGATTCCGTACTCGTCCACGGACAAGTCCACCGACATGTCGACGATGCCGTTGATCTGCACCTCCGTCCCGCCGCTGTGCCAGTCACAGCCGGAGTCCGAGCTTCTGCCGGATTCGCTGCCCTCCTTGGCGTCGGAGGGCTGAACGCCGATCGCGGTCAGCGACTCGGCCCTCAGCGCTTTGCAGACGTCCATCCCCTTGAGTGTCGTGCGCGGCCCCTTGGGGATCGACGGCTCTCCTCCGGCGGGCTTCTTGGCGCCTGTTGAACCGGTCGATTTCCCTGGGGAAGACGAAGATGACGAGTCGCTCCCACCGCACGCAGCGGCCCCCGTCCATACGATCACCATCAGCGTCGCCGCGGCGACATGTCGTTTCTGCATGGGGACGAGCGTGACATACGAAGGCCGGACCTCGTGCGGTGACTCATGAAGTCGCCTGGGGCAACGCGTTCGGTCGGAGTGGCACTATCGGGTGTGCTGAGTGAGGCCGAACAGAGCGCCGGTGGGATCGCGCAGGACCACGTCTCCGTTGGAGTCCTGGCGAACTGCGGTCGCACCGAGTTGCAGGGCCTGCTTGGCGTCGGTGTCGGGCCTGTCACTGGCGAAACTGACCGGCCAGAGTGATCGCTGTGCCGTTGGAGTCCCTGGCGGCGGGCTGGTCGCGGCGATGGAGTGGTCCGGCAGCCGGAACTCTGTGTGGCCGGGGTTGTAGTTCCAGTTCAGGGCTGGTCGGTAGAAGGCGGCGGCCTGCGCGGAGTGGTCGGTGAGAAGGCTGATGCCGGCGAAAGCGCCCGGTTCGCCGGTCAGTTGCATGCCGTCATGGGTGCCGGGCTGCCAAAGTGACAGTGGTGCGCCGACGGGGTCGAGAGCGACGGCGTAGTAGCCGAGTGTCCCGACTTCGGTGGGTGCCACGATGATCTGGGCGCCCAGGTTCGTGAAGCGAGTGGCGGTGGCCTGGATGTCCGACACGGTGACGTTGATCGTCCAGTAGGGTGCGCCGGCGTCCTCGGCCGGCCCAAGGGCGGCGACGAGATGTCCGCGCAGCGTGCAGAGCCTGTAGCCGTTGGAGTCCGGTGGGGCGACGGTCCAACCGAACAGCGCGGTGTAGAACGCCGTCGTCGTCTCCGTGTCGGGGTGCCGAGGTCGATCCAGCTCACGCTGTTCTCGGGGTGCCGCGTGACGTTCATCGAGATGACTTTCCGTTGAGGCCGCCTCGCCCCGCAGTGGGGCGAGCCGGCGTCCAGCGCCGAAGCGGTGGCGACCTGCGGTGTCAGTCGTAGTAGGGCGAGTTCAGGTCGATGCTGGCGTCCTTGACGATGTCACCGTCGAACAGTCGCGTCGTTGCCGGGGCTCCGGCCCGGCGGGCCTCTTCGGCGAAGGGGCCCTGAGCGAAGGTCAGGGCGTTCTCCGCGCTGTCGAACTCGTAGAAACCGGCTGCGCAGTCGCGGCGGTCACCATCGACGGCGGTGCGGCCATCGCTGACCGAAGCAGCCTGCGCACCGTCGCGGCCGAAGGGTTCACCGGCTGGACCGGCGAGCTCGCCGGAAAACTCACTCAGGCCGGAATGAGCCCATCCCCGGCCGCCGATCTGGCCACTCTCCTGATCGTCACTCTCGAAGGCGCCCACATCCTGTGTCGCGCAGCGGGCAGCACCACCCCTTTCGACAGAGCCGCCGCGGCCCTGCTCTCCGCCCTCCCCAACTCGGGTTGACCCGGCGTCAGAGCACAGCAACGTGGCGCGCTGCAACGATCGTTCCGGCCGCTGTCGCGGCAGACACCGCGGCGGTGTTGGACGAGGCGCCGAGTCACTTCTCGCCTTCGTCGCACCGGATGCCACCGACCGGAGCGTCACGTTCAGCTGAATATGACGGGACGTTCCCCCTGATGCCCTTGCCGCATGGCGACCCCCAACAGTGACGGCCGCCTGAGGTCCCTTCGATCGAAGCCGCCCGCCAGGGGTGGTCTTCATATCCGCGCTTGGGGCGCCCCAGGTACCACAGAACGAACGAGCATCGCTGGTGGCGACTACGAAGGCCTCACGGGCTGGAGAACCGATTCCGGAAGCCCGAACAAAACCCCTTGACCAATGGTCAAGAAGTGTTGACCATTGGGGCCATGCCTACAGACGATCTCCCCGAGACGTTCCACGTCACCACCGACGAGCAGCTACGCGCCGTTTCCAATCTCACGCGTCACCGGATCATGGCCGTGCTCCGCTTCGAGCCCGCGACGATTACGCAGATCGCCGAGCGAGTGGGCATTGCGAAGGGGAGTTCCAGCTACCACGTACGGCTGCTGGAGCGGGCCGGCCTGGTGACGGTGGTACGAACGCGGAAGGTCCGGGGGGTCACCGAGCGGTACTACGCCATGGCCGCGCGGTCGATCGTGCTGCCGGACCCGGGCGAAGGAGGGCCGGATGTGCTGATGCGGCATGCGGTGGCGGACCTGGAGGCAGCGCCGGCGGATGGCGAGCGGCACGTACGGATGGCGCATCTGCGGCTCACCGACGAGCAGTTCGCGCGGTTGGGGGCGCGGATGCAGGCACTGGCGGACGAGTACCGGGAGCTGTCCGATCCGTCGCTGCCGGACGCGTCACTCGTCTTCGCACTGTTCCACCCGACAACGCGTGAGCAGGCCGAAGGGGACGCCAAGTGACCTCAGATATCCGCAAGTTGCCGACCGGGTTCGGACGGCTGTGGACCGCGCAGACGGTCTCCTCGCTCGGTGACGGGGTGTCGCACGCCGCGCTGCCGCTGCTCGCGTTGACGTTGACGCGGGATCCGATGGCGCTCGCCGTCGTCACGGCCACCGGAACGCTGCCGTGGCTGCTCTTCGGGGTGCTCGGCGGCGCCCTGGTGGACCGCTGGGACCGTCGGCGCACGATGTGGGTCACGGACGCGGCGCGTGCGGTGCTGCTCGCGATACCGGCGGCAGCGGCCGCGCTCGACGCGCTGAGCATTCCACTGCTCGCGGCCGTCGCCTTCCTGCTCGGCCTCGGCGGGCTCTTCTTCGACACGCCGCCACGGCCTATCTGCCGGATCTGCTCGGCCGTGACCCCGCGCTCCTGGAGCGCGCCAACTCCCGCCTGCGCGGCGCCCAGACCGCCGCGTCCGGCTTCGCGGGACCGCCTGCGGGCAGTGCGCTGCTCGCGCTCGGGCGAGCGGTTCCGCTGCTCGCCGACGCGGTGTCGTTCGCGCTGTCCGCACTGCTCGTACGGTCGCTGCCTGCCGCACCCCGGCCCGTACCGCAGGCCCGCGAGTCACTGCTGCGGCAGGCGCGGGCCGGCGCCTCGTACGTATTCCGGGATCAGTTGCTGCTCGGACTCGCCCTGCGTCCGGCGGTCGGGAACATCGCCTTCCTCGCCGTGGAGACCGTACTCGCCCTGTTCGCCCACGACCGCCTCGGCATCGACACCTACGGCTTCGGCCTGCTCCTCACCGCGGAGGCCGCCGGCGGCCTGCTCGGCGCGGGCATCGCCTCCTTCCTCGGCCGACGACTCGGCACCGGCACCGCGCTGACCTGCACGGCCGCCGTCGAGGGACTTGCCATCCTGGGCCTGGCCGCCGCCCCGAACCCGTACGTGGCCGGGTTGGCACTCGCCGTCTGCGGGGCCGGCATGGGCGCCACGATGGTCCTCGCCCCCTCCCTCCGACAGGCGATCGTCCCCGCCCACCTGATGGGCCGGGTCGCCTCCACATCCCGCATGCTCGCCATGTGCGCCGCCCCCATCGGGGCCTTCCTCGGCGGCTGGCTGGCCAGCACCTACGACATACGCACCCCGCTCTACACCGCCGCCGGCCTCCTCCTCACCATGACCGCCGTCACGTCGACCATGACCAGCAACCGCCACGTCGAGGCGGCGCTGCGCGCCGCCGCCGCGGCCGACGATCCAGCTCACCCGGAAACGCGGGATCCCGTTCAGGAGAGTGCCCTTTAGGGCTCCGTGAGGTCGTTGCGCCAGCGCTCAGCCCAGCTCGGCGTTCCTCGCCTCGGCCCGGAGCGTCGGGTGCCTGGCCTCTACCGGATGCAACGAGTGGCCCAGCGGGCGAGTGCAGGACGCCGGTGTTGAGGACCAGACCGAGGGCGGCGAGCTGGTCCTCCCGGTGCGCCTGGTGGATCTGGCGCCGGCCGCCGTGGCAGATCGCGCCGGCGCGTGCGCTGCGGTACTCAGGATGGCCTGTTCAGTCGGCCTTGGCCAGGTGGGTCCCGAAGGTCGACACACAGCCCGACCAGCAACTTGTCGCCTACACGGCCCCACCGGACTCCCCCTCCCAGGAATCCCTGCGCTTCCTCCTCCAGTGGTCCGCCCAGCCGGACGACCACACCACGAACCGAAGCCGCCGCCACTGGCCCGCGCCGCGTGCCCGCAGCCGCGGCCGGTGGTCAGGCGCGCCGGCTCGCGCCGAATTCGGTGGGTTGACGCAGTCGACGGCGTCACCCGGTCAGGAGTCGCGGGCAAGACCCTCGCCGCTGACTCCGACAACTCCTCCTGAACCTGCAGCTCGAGCGGCATCGGGCCGCCAAACCACGTGCGTGGCATGACGAGTTCGCGCTCGCGGGATAGATGACGCCGAGGGCTGGCGGCTACTGCGGATGGTCCGCGGAGGCACTGGCGCGGTGGTGACCTGGCGGCGCGCGCATGCCGCGGCTGAAGCACAAGTCGGCGCGTCACTGCTCATCGAGGGGTGGCTGTCGGGCGAGGAACTCCTCGAACGCCGCCTTCTGCTTCGGATCCATGAAGCCTTGGCGGACATTGCGGGCCTGCTCTTCGAGCCAGTGCGCCTCGTCGGGGACCAGGAGCTCGGCGACCACCACTCCCCCACGAGCGACCGCCGTGCGCTCTCCTGCGCGACGTCGAAAGAGCGTGAACGCGCCGAATTCCGCTGGGTGAGCCAGCTCCGGCTCTTCCGCATCGGCCCGGTTCTCGTCCCTGGCGTCACTCGTCGGGTAGGCAGTGGGAGCCCAATGCTCCCAGAGCGCCAGCGTGGCCGCGGGCACCAGCACAGCGCGCTCCGCCTCGTCACGCCCCTCCCACATGAACGTGACAGTGACAGGCTCGCCAACCGCCTCAGCCAGCCCGAGCACCCTCTCCACCTCATCGTTGACCGGGTATCCCACCACTACATCTATCTGAATCCCCATGGTTCCTGAGGCTACTGGCACCCTCCGACATGTCAGGCACGCTCCTGCACCCCGTCACCCACGGCGCGAAACCGGTGATGCCATCGACAGACCGCCTGTCAAGCTCGTCCGACCCAGCACTGATTGAGGCCTGCCGCCTCCTGGGCCGCTCCGGAACCACGCGGACCACAGCTTCGAGGGAGTCGATTCACGGTCGCGGTCGCCCCGGCCGTCGGGGCGTCCCAGTCGCCACCGGCTTCGTCCGGACGCCCCAACCGAAGCGGCCGATTTGGTGCCGCGGCACTGGGCCGTCACTTCGTGTACTACCTAGGCTGAGGTGCATTCCGAGTCGCGTACACAGGGGAGACCTCGCCCATGACCAGCGAAACTGCGGCCATCGACAGAGCCGCCATCACACACCTGGCCGGTGAAGCAGCGGCCGAACTGGGAATCGTCGGAGCGCAGGTCGCCGTCGCCATCGGCGACGAGGTCGCCGAATGCTCCGTCGGCGTCGAGAACATTGCGACGGGCCGAGCCGTCACCCCGGACACGCTGTTCCAGATCGGTTCCACGACGAAGGTGTTCACCGCCGTCCTGCTGATGCAACTGGCCGATGCGGGCCTGGTGCCCGGGCGAAGAGCCCGGCCGACGAAGTCGCTTCCAGAGGTGCCCGGTTGGGGCCGCCGGAGACGCTGAGACGGGCACCGGGGGTGTGCACGGGGAGGCAGCGGATCAGTTCGTCCACCCGGCGCTGGGCCGCAGCGTCCGGTACCCGCACGTCGACGGAGATGGAGGCCCGCGGCGGCACGGTGTTGACGGCCGTTCCCGCCCGCAGGAGGGTCGGTGTGACGGTGGTGGCGTCCGGACCGTGGGAGACGGACAGTTCTTCGTTGACCAGGTCGCCGAGCCTGCTGATCGCCAGGACCTGGTGGGCGGCCTCGATGGCCGCGTTCACGCCCTTCTCCGGTTCGAGTCCGGAGTGCGCGGCCCGGCCCCGTACCTCGATCTCGTACTCGGACACCCCCTTGCGCGCGGTCTTCAGTGCCCCGCCGTCGGCGGAGGCTTCCAGGACGAACGCGGCGACGCACCCCTTGGCGGACTCCTCGACCAGTTCGCGGGAGGTGGGCGAGCCCAGTTCCTCGTCGCCGGTGATCAGGACACGGATGCCGTCAAGCGTGGGCAGCGACCTGAGCGCGTGGAACATCTGCACGAGTCCGGTCTTCATGTCGAAGACCCCGGGTCCGCGGGCGATTCCGTTCACGACCGACCAGGGGTGGGTGGCCAGCGAGCCCATGGGCCACACGGTGTCGTGGTGCCCTACGAGCAGCACCCGGGGCTCACCGAACGTCCAGCGCAGATGGGTGACTCCCCCGATGACGAGGATCTCGGGCGCGGCTCCGAGGTGGTGGGTGCCCTGGGCGGCGACGGTCGCGGCGCTGGCTGCGACGGCCTGATGATCCGCCGAGAACGACTCGCAGAGCACGAGCTCTTCGAGGTCGGCGAGCATGGCGTCGAGATTCATGGTGCCCGCCGACTCCGGACCGGTGACGGGCACCGGGACGGCGGCGGCCTGCGGGCCGGAGGCGGATACCGGGACGGCGGCGGGCGGCGGGCCGGAGGCGGATACCGGGACGGCGGCGGGCGTCATCGGGCGCGCCCCAGTTCCGCGCGGAAGAGCCGGTGGACATTCCCGCCGAGGATCTTGCCGATGTCGGCCTCGGGGTGGCCGCGCCGGAAGAGTTCCGCCGTCACGAGGGGCAGGCCCGCCGGGCCGTCGAGCCCCGGCAGGGTGACGAGCGGGTCCATGTCGTCGAGATTCAGATCCTCGCAACAGGGCGGGGTGACGTCGAGAAGGACCTCGCGTACGAAGTCGGGCCCGATGCCGACGTGGTCGATGCCCGCGACGGACGCCACATGCTCGATGTGGTCCACCAGCTTCTCCAGGGTGCGGTCCTCCTCGGCTTCGGCGAGAAAGCCGGGGAAGAAGTTGACGCAGACGACGCCGCCCGTGGCGGCGACTCCTCGGAGCTGCTCATCGGTCAGATTGCGGTGGTGGTCGCTGAGTGCGCGGGCCGAGGAGTGGGTGGCCAGGAGCGGGCGGGTGGCCAGTTCGAGGACGTGGGCCACCCCGGCGGCGCCGAGGTGGGAGACGTCGAAGAGCATGCCGAGTCGTTCCATCTCCGCCAGGGCCCGGACTCCGGCGGCCGTGAGCCGGGAGCCGGTGGCGTCCTCTCCGCTGCCGTCGGCGAGCGGGGTGCGGTTCCAGTGCGCGATGGAAGCGACACGCACGCCGAGGCGGTGAAGGGTGTGGAACAGCTCGACATCGGCGTCGACGCCCGGCGCGCTCTCCAGGGCGAGCACGAGTGCGATCTTCGACGCGGCGAGAGCGGCGTCGATCTGGTCGCCGTCCTCGCACAGGGCCACGGTATCCGGGTTCCCCTCGGCCAGCACATGCGCGGTCTCGATCATCCGCAGGGTGCGGCGCAGCGCGCCCTCCGGCCGGTAGGCGTCGTCGATGAAGACGGGCAGCACTTGGATGTCCACGCCTCCGGCCTGGAGCTGCGGCAGCCAGCGTTCACGGAAAAAGTCAGCCCAGCGGAACGGGGGCCGCGCCGACACCGCCATCAGCAGATCGTTGTGGGTATCGGCGACGATGGCGCGGTGGTGCAAATCAGCGGTCACGTCGGAGCCTTCCAGTGAGAGTTGTCCCTGACGTTATGGCGGCCGATGGGCTCACCTCTCATCCTCGACGACGAAGAACCACGGCTGCCTTCGTCGTCCGCGCCAATCGAGCCAGGCGGATTTCCCCGCCGACCCGGGCGAGGGCCACAGCGCTCCCGTCCGGCAGTGGAGGTGCCGCGCCTGCAACGGGCATCTCCTTCACCAGCAGCGGTTCGGAGAATGGAAGGTGCGCCGGGCCTCCTGGCCGGCGGTGGGTGGCCGCAGGCATGCGTTGTGCCGGCGGCCACCTTGTTCCGCCGCGGTGCCGAGGATTCGCCACAGTGAAGGCGGTCAGCGACCGGGACCTCCTATGGGGCACCGATACGAGCGCCTGCGGCGGAGAGTCCCGTACGGCCCCGATGGATCACTGAAGTTCGAGGAGTACGCCACCACCACGGAACCAGAGTGCTCCTGTCCCGTCCCGGCAACGGGCTCATGGATGTGCGGGTCTCGCAGTGCAGCCTGCCCCGATTCGGGGGCGGGCTGCCGGTGGGGGCCCAAGCAGGACGTGGACGCTCGCAGAGCACCACCGTTTTGGTCGCGGACCGGGCCGGCTGCGCTGCCATGCGGCGCGTGGGCCCCTGGGTCACGCGATCGACTCTGCCGGGAATCGGCGGGATCTGCGACAGCTTCAACCGGCCCAGTTGGAACGCGCGCTTCTCCACGACCGTGCGGACCTCGGACACCTGCCGGGTCGCCCACACATCGACGACCGGACCGTCCGCGACATCCGTTTCCTCATGGGCTGTATGGGCAGGCCGGAGCCGGTGCGAGGCCTCTCAGGCGTACCTGATCGCTGTTCCGTAGGCCATCAGAGCCATCGGGAGGACAAGGAGTCTGACCCCGATGACCTCCTGAGCGCCGAGTCCCGCAGCCCTGACGCTCAGCGAGGAGAGAGCCGCGTCGGCGCCCCTCACGGGGTCGCCCCATACAGTCCAGCTGTGGGCAACGGGGTCTTCTCGTCGGGGGATGTCGACGGTGACGACATTGACCGGATAAGGAAGATTTATAGCCATGGACAGGTGATGCTCTCAGCCTCGCGAGCTGTGCGCAACCGGCTCCCGCGGGGGTGCGAACGCGCGGTGTCCGCACCCCCGCGCGGCTCGTGCGCCGGGGCGCCGAGAGGGTCAGGGGCGGGTCGAGTCGAGGTAGGCCGCGTAGATCCAGACGTTGGTCCGTCCGCCCCACAGGTTGCCCCGGAACCATCCGTTGCGGTACTCGACGGTGTCGAAACCCTGGCCCCGGTGGACCTGTCCCAGCGGTGTACCGCCGGGAGAGGCGCGATAGATGACGTTGTTCTCCGTGACCCAGCACGTCTCGCGTTCGAAGCACACGTTCTGCGGTCGCGCCGGCTGAGCCGGGCCCTCGGCGAGCGCGGGTCCCGCGGCGAGTCCCGTGAGCAGAGCCGCTGTCGCGCCGACTGCGGCGAGACCACGGACGAGGTGATGAGGCTGCATGGCTGAACACTCCCGTTGTGTCGAAGAATTGGTGCGATCGGAATGCGGCCCCAGCAGGGGCCGCACGTGCTTCTGCTGGGGGCCGGGTGCCTCCCTCATGAGGTGCGGAGGATGCTCAGGCCGGGGGGTAGCAGCGGCCTACCGGCACGGTGTGCCAGGTGACGAAGTCGTCGAGCGCCCAGCCGGTCACCCCGGTGGTGTTGTCCGTGAGGTAGACCCAGCCGTAAGCCAGGCACCGGACGGTCACCGAGTGGTTCGTGTATCCGTAGCCCTTGGCGGTGCAGCCGGTCCCCGGCCCGGTGCGGATATTCACTCCGTTCCCGGTGAACCCACCGGGAGAGTTGTAGTTGGTCGACGGCGACTCAGGACACGCCGCGGGGGCCGCGGCCGCCGCGGGAGCCACGGCGACCACTCCGCCCAGGAGTGCCGAAGCCGCCAGGGCAGTGCCCAGCACGAGGTTCTTCACTTTGCGCATCGGTGGTGTACTTCCTTCCGGTTCTCGGAGGCTGTGCAGCAACTGCTGTCGCGGGCGCGGCCGATGGCCAACAGCTCCGGACCGCACGCCGCTGGCCTTCCAACATCACCGTGAAGAACCGCTCCGTCCATGGTTTCGAATGCGCTTTAAGCGTTTGACAAACTGCATAGCGCCCGGGATCGGGGGGAGCCTGCCGACTGACGGGTGCAGTTCCACGAGGGTTCGTCCTCTGCCCGACGCGTCGTCAGGTCCTTCTGATTGAGGTCGCCGCTGACATTCGGCCGGCGGCGCGCTGGTCATGCCTGCTACCTCCTGTGGAGGCCGCGCAGCAGGGCCGGCGTGTCGGGCCGATGAGTTTCCCGGTTGCCTGAAGTCTTCCTGGTGACATTCCCGCCCCGTCGGCGGCTCAGGAGATGCCGGATCCCGGTGTCATGGAGGAGAGAGGGAGGCCCGGATGAACCACCCCATTCGGCTGTACATGTCGATGTCGCTCGACGGCTATATCGCTGGCCCGGACGATCAGCCGGGGCAGGAGCTCGGCCGCGACGGTGGACGGCTCTTCAACTGGCTCGACGACCGGGAGTCCGACGGTCCCAGCGGACAGGTTTATCGCGAGGCGCTGGCGACCGGCGCGGTAATCTCAGGCCGTAGGACTTTCGAACTCGCCGGGCGTTGGCAGGGCGACCACCACAACGGTGTGCCGATCTTCGTCCTCACCCACCAGGTGGATGACGGGGACGTCCCACCCGGCCACGCGCGTTTCGTCACCGATGTCGAGGACTGCGCCCGCCAGGCTCGCGCAGCCGCCGGGGACAGGCCGGTCCTGGTCCATGGGGCGGGGGCGGCGCAAGCGCTCCTGCGGGCCGGGCACATCGACGAGATGGAGATCCACCTGATTCCGGTCCTCCTCGGGGACGGCCGACGGCTCTTCGATCATCTGGGTAGTGATCACATCGAACTCGACCTCGTCCGACGGCTCGAGGATCGAGACGTCACGCACCTCCGCTACACGGTGCGTCGGCCCGAGGAGACCGCGTGAAGACGCTCTTCGTCTCCTACCGCGTCACCGACCTGGACCGCTCGCTCGGTTTCTACACGGCCTTGGGCTACGTCGAACTGGGCAGGGTCGATGTCGGCGACGGGGCTCGCCTCGTGATCCTCAAGTTCCCCGAGGAACCGGCGGCCTCGCTCGAACTGGTCCACCGCCCCGGCGACGGACCGGTCGACGTGGGCAGCGGTTTCGACCACCTGGCGATCCAGGTGGAGACGCTCGCCACCACCCTGGAGACGCTGACCGAAGCCGGCCTGGGGCCTGAACCCCTCCAGTACCCGGGCGGCCCTCACGGCCCGAAGACGTCGTGGCTCACGGACCCGGACGGTTACCGGATCGAGTTGGTGGAGTGGCCGTCCGGACATCCCGACGGCATGACCGCAGCAGACTTCGCCTGAGGCGGCCACGGTCTGTGGAGTGACGAAGCCTCCCCTCGACGCGACTGCGGCGCAATGCCGTCGAGGGCGAGCACCAGGGGGGTGGGCGGGACCCTCGGGTGAGGGTCCCGGCCGCCCCGGTGCGGCGACCGCGCTGAACTCTCTGGCCCGATAGCACCTCTCACAGCCGCCGGGGCCCGACACCATCGCCGGCGAGCGTGTCGCCGGGGTTCAGCAGGGCGCATGCCTTCATCGAGAGACATCCGCAGCCGATACACCCGGTGAGCTCGGCCTCGAGCCGCTCGATGGTCTGCCGGCGCTCCTCCAGTCGACGCTTCCAGCCACGCGAGGCGCGCTGCCACTCCTGGTGACTGGGCGGACGGTCGAGCGGCACGTCGGCGAACGCCTCCAGGAGGTCCTGCAACGGGATGCCGATCCTTTTGGCGACTGAGATCAAGGCGACGCGGCGGAGCATGTGGCGTGCGTAGTGGCGCTGGTTGCGACCGTCGCGTTCGGACGCGATCAGGCCGAGTTCTTCGTAGAACCGCAGGGCGGAGACGGCCGCCCCGGTCCTGGCGCTCACTTCGCCGATGCTCAGCCAGTCGTCCGGGGTGGCCCGGGCTTCCCTGGAACGGTGATTCTCCATACACAGCCTCCTCTTGACCTCAAGATTACTTGAGGTCATACGGTCTGCTGCGTCAGAGCGGAAAGCAAGAACGACCAGAGGATGGCAGTTCAATGACGTTTGTGATCGCTTTGCCCTGTGTGGATGTCAAGGACAGAGCATGCATTGATGAGTGCCCTCTCGACTGCATCTACGAGGGAGAGCGCATGCTCTACATCCAGCCGGACGAGTGCATCGACTGCGGGGCCTGCGAGCCGGTGTGCCCCGTCGAGGCGATCTTCTGCGAGGACGACATCCCGCAGGAATGGCAGCACTTCACCACCGTGAACGCCGAGTTCTTCTCCGACCTCGGCACCCCCGGCAGCAGCGCGAAGCTCGGTCCGATCGGACGGGACCATCCGATCGTGGCGGCGCTGCCGTCTCAGGATGCCGTCGCCTGACCCCTTGCGAACCGCCCCGGACGTGACGGCCGCATACCGTGAGGTGTCTCACGTGCCGGCAACCTCTCCCCACGCGCTGCCGTCGGCAAGCGCACCACCGCGAAAAACCGGGTGCCCCTGCCGCGTCCACCGGGCACAATCATCGCCGATGCCTCAGCTGATAGCCGACCGGTTGCTCGCCGCCGTCGAACCACTGCCCCACTCGCTCCGGTTGCGCCAGGTGGCCCGCACCTGCGCCGCCCTCGCCTCCTCCGACCTGCTGGCCCTGCTCGCCGAGCTGGACGGCCGTGGCCTGTATGAACGTCGGCTCGCCGCGCTGGCCGCCCTCGCCGGACGGCAGGCGCGCCATCTGATCGACCGGATCAACGACCCCGACCCGGTGGTGCGTCGCTACGCGCACCGAGCGATCGGGGAGCTGCCCTTCCCGGCCGACGACATCGAGTTCACGATGCTCACCGCCCCGAAAGCGGTCCGCGACGAGTTGGCCCGCGCCATTCTGCGGGCCGGGCGCACTGATGTGGCCGAGCGGTTGGTGCCCGTCATCCGCAGGCGCTGGGGCGCCGCCGAGGCGGCCCGGCTGCTGCCGGTCTGCTCGGCCGAGGTCGTCAGCGCCGAACTGCCGATGCTGGCGCACGCGATCACCTTCTCCACCTCGCTCGGTGGCCGCCACCCGGGCGCCGTGCTGGACGAGGCCGAGCGCCAACTCGCCGACCTGCCGTACGGGTTGCGGCAGGCCTTCTGGGACCGGCACGCCCGCGGCCTGGCAGCTGCCGCCACCCGCAAACCGGCCCGGGTGCTGGAGCTGCTGGAACGCCACCCCGTGCGCACCCTCCCCGATCCGCTGCGCGACCGGCTCGCCGACCTCGCCGCCGTCTCCGCCGAACGGACCGTCCGTCTGCTGCTCACGACAGACCGGCACCGCTACGACCCGCCGCTGCGGGCCAACGTGGCCCGCCGACTGGTCGCGGCCCGGCCGGACGGCCTCGCCGTGCTCGCGCACCGCCACCACAAGGACCTCCTGGCGCTGTTGCGGCAGGTACCCCCGGCCCGGCGGGCCGCCTTCTACGACGAAGGAGCGCCGCCCGGCCCGTACCGCTACTGGTGCTCCGTCGACGTCCTCACCGTGCTGCCGGCGAAAGAGCGGCACGCGCGGGCGCGGGCCCAGCTGGCAGCGGACAGCCAGAACCTCATCCCACTCGCCCTGCTGCCGGTCGCCGAGGCACGGCCGAGGCTGTTGGCCGAAACCCACGCGGCCGATGCCTGGGACCGCGGTTGGGCCTGGGCACAGCTGGTCCACCAGGCCGAACTCTCCGGGGAGCCCGGCGCCCTCCCCGAGGCGCTCGAACTGCTCACGCGACTGCGCAACGAGCAGGACCCGGTCCGCCATGAGGCGCTGAACGCCGTCGCGGCGGTGCCGTCGAGGCTTTTCGACGACGCCACCGCCGGGCGGCTGGAACGGCTCACCGACGACGCCCTGACGGCCCGGGACTGTTCGACGGGCACTCGCGCCGCGCTCGTCCGCCTCGCCGGGGCCGTCCTCGGCGAGCATGCAGGGGGGCCGGCCCGCGAACTGCTCGCCTGGGCCGTTCGCACCATTGAACGGACCGACGGCGCCGGCCTCACCCTCCCTCCACGGCGCGAAAGGGCGGCGGTCGATGAGCTGCGGGCCGCCCTGGAACGCTCGGCACGGTCCCGGGACGCCGCACTGCTGCTCGCGCTGGCCGAGACGCTCGGCGCCCGGGCACGACGAGCCCCCGACCTCGCCGAGCTCCTGGAGCGCGTCCTGCACTCGGGCGGCGACAGTGCCGTCGAACGGGCCGTTGCACTGCTGCTGCGCGATTCCGACACCAGCCCTGAACGCGTGGCCCGGCTGCTCGCGCTGAGGCCGTCGGCCATCACGCTGGCCCCGGTGCGGGCCGTAGTGACCCGGGTCCGCACCGATCTGCTCGGCCCCCTGCTTGCCGCTCCCTTGACCGCGGCCGACCTCGCCAACGCCGGCCGCTGGCTCCCCGCACAACAGCACCTGGCCATCGAACAGCTCGCCCGTACGGTCGACGACCCCGCACGGGCCCTGGACGAGCGCGCCGCCGCCTTGCGGGCCGCCGCCCGGATCCCTGTCCACGGCGAGGCTCTGCTGCGCCGGTACGTGGACTCCGCCGAGATCGTCCTCGCCGAGGCCGCGCTCGCCGCGCTGCCCTGGACCGAGCGCCCCGCCGGGGCGCTGCCCGACTTGCTCTCCCACGCCGCCGACGACCGAGCCCGGGTCACCCTGTACGCGGCGGGCCGCGCCGCCCGGTTCACGCCGAGCGCCGAACTCGGCCCGGGGCTGCGCCGGATCGCGCTCGATCCGGGGGCGAGGGTGACCAGCCGCAAGCAGGCCATCCGGCTCGCCGCCGAACACCTGGTCCTCGCCGACGCGGCCGTCCTGCTGCGTGAGGCGTACACCGCGCCCGAGCAGCACCATGACGTCCGCGCCGCCGTGGTGGCGACGATCAGCGAACGGATCGCCGACCTGCCGCTGTGGGACGTGCTCACCGACGCGGCTGATGGACCGCCGGGGCTGCGGACGATGCTCGTCCAGCACCTCCGCGCGCACGAGGTACCCATGGAGCACCGCCCCGCGTTCGCCGGCCTGATGGCCCGACTGGCGATTGACGACGACCTCTTCATCGGCGCATCTGCGCGAGGGCAACTCGTCTCCTGGGGTCGGTATGCGCCGGAGGAGGTGCGGGCAATCGTCCCTCTGGTAACCGACCTCACCGAGCGGGACCGCTGGGAGGGAGCAGCCCGGGTTCTGACCGGGGTGGCGCTGTCGGACGCCGCTCATCCACTCGGCGGCTGCGCGCCCGGCAGCGTCCTGGCGGACGCCCTGACCACGCTGATCGAGACCGTGCACGCCGGGGAACCGGATCTCCCTGGCCGCGACCAGCCGGCCCGGCGGCGGATCGCCGCGCTCACCGGCTCGATGTGGAGCCCGGACGCCCCCGCAGAATCCTTCCAGGCCACCCAGCGCGCGGTTGCCTCACTCCTGCTGACCGAACCCGTGCTGCTGCCCGAGGCCACCCGTCGACTGGTCACGGCGCTCGACCCGGACGCACCCGACCTGGGCGAGCGCCTCGCCGAGCTGGCCGTCCTGGTCGCCGATCGCCCGGCGCTGACCGTGACCACGGCCGAGTCGCTGCGCCGGTACGGCAACGGACGACGGGAGGATCCCGAACACGTCCTGGCAGCCGCCCGCCGACTGGCCGCCGGTGACGGACTCGCTCCCGGCCTTTTCGCCGTCGCACTGACGACGGCCGGGGCGCAGCTCGGCTGGCCCACCGCCTGGCGGGAGGTGCTGCACACGCTGCGCCGTCATCCGCGGCCGGACGTCCGTGAGGCCGCACTGGCGGTATTCACCGATCCAGCGTGACCGGACCTCATGGGGTGGACGCGTTGTCCCGCGATGACGGCACCCGGACTTCCGGCGCGCCCCGGTCCGTGGGAGCCGGGGCTGCCGGAAACCGTCAACCGCGCGGCTCCTCCGACCCGCGTCGGGCCGGTGCACGGCAGAATCGGCCAGTTCCCCGTAGGGCCGCTGCGCTCAGTCGCCCGGCCAGGTTCCGGTGACGCGGCGCCACCCGGTGGCGCCGCCTCGCTGGATGGCCGCCCGCACGACCGAGAGGATGACACCCTCGATGGCTGCGGCGGCGAGCACTCCTTTCCAGCTGTGGTCCTGCTCCAGCGGCTGCGGGGCATCCTCGCCAGGGCCGATCCGGTCCCATACCTTCCGGAAGAGCAGGCCGGCCAGTGCGCCGCCCGCCATTCCGACGACGAGACCGACCGGTTTGTACACGACTTTCGCTGTCTTGGGCAAGAGGTCCTCCTTCAGCTCTCTCACGTCATGGGGTCCTTCCCCGTCCCGCATCTCGTTCTACCGATCGCGGGCCAACCGCTCGTTCCGTGGCACGACGGCGTCCCCGGGATCAGTTCGGCGGCACGCAGGAGGCGCCCGGCCATGCTCATCGGCGAGGTGGGTTTGAAGACCCGGAGCATGTTGCCGAACCGATCGGGGCGGCCGAGGTCGTGCACGAAGGCAGCGGCCGACAACGTCACCATGGCCAGGGACCAGAGCTTCATCGCCGTCGCCGTGGCCCGGCGACCGAGTGCCCCGGCAGCGAGGACCGATCCGGCACCCGCCAGCCCTCTGCGGAAGAAGCAGCCCGCGGGTGGGCTTCCACGGTACGCGGGTCGGGACGGCCCGGCGGATGGAAGCACGCGGAGACCGTTTTGCCATGCGACCGAGCGTGGGTCTCCCATTCGTCCGCGAGCGCCTCGACGATCGCCAGCCCGCGGCCCGAGGGCCTCTCCTCATCAGGGGCGCGCGGGGCCGGCAGATGGTCGGAGGAGTCGCTGACGCTGACCTGCAGGCAGCGGCTGTCCCAGGTCAGGACGAGCCGGGCGCTGCTATGAGCATGGATGTGGGCGTTGGTGACCAGTTCCGAGACTGTCAGCAGAATCGCGTCCACCGTCTCGGGCACCTCGCTGGTCCACTCCAGGGAATCGAGGTGCTCCCGGGTCCACCTCCGGCTGGCCCGCACACCCGCTGTCACGGGAAACGACCGGGCCCAGCCGGTGGCCTTGAGCGATGTCTCTCCCATTCGTAACTCCGTACGTCGTCGGCTCACCGTGCCCGGCCCCGCTCCGGCCGATCGGCACGTGGGGCCGCCCCGAAACCCGCTCACACGGGGCTCACCGTGCGTGATTCGACTGCCTCATACCGCGTCGCACCGCCCACAAGGCCACGGCCGCACCGGCGGCCGCGACGACCGTCGCGGTGGGATTGCGGCGGGCGGCCTGTGCTGCCTTTCCCGCGGTATCGCGCACCGACGCGGGTGTGTGCTCCGATACGCCGCCCGCCGCCGTGCTTGCGACCGCGATCAGCTGCTCACCGGCCTGCCAGGCCTTCTCCCGCGCGGGTTCAGGTGTCCGGTCCTGGGCGGCGTGCACAGCGCGCGAAGTCGCGTCCTGGACCCGGCCCACGGTATGGGTCACCTTCTCCCGCATGCCGTCCTTCGCGTCCGCTGCCCTTTCCCGTACCTCCGCCTGGACCTCGGCTGCCTTGCCTTGGGCGCGTGCCTTCACATTCGCCTTGGCGGCCAGAGCCTCGACCGTCTGACCGAGCTGCTCGCGGGTGTTCTCCACGCGCTCGCGCAGCTCCTCGGGGGTGGGAGTCGATTCGCCGGCCTTCTTGTCCGTCATCGGTGCGCCCTCTCCTTGATCTCGGCCATATCGGCCTTCACACTGTCGATCGTCTGCTGTGGTGTCGGCGGGATCGCCTTGCTCACCTGCTTCTTACCTGCCACCGCTGCCACGCCCGCCACCGCGAGCAGGACGCCGGTCATGATCAGGGCCGCGGCCCAGACCGGCACGACCAGTGACAGGGCCGCGATGGCGGTGGCCGCTGCGGCCTGCAGCGCGATGAACGCCATCAGGGCCGCTCCGCTGAACAAGCCGCCGCCGATCCCGAAGCGCTTGCCTTTTCGGGTCATCTCCGCCGTGGCCAACTGGATTTCCTCCCGCACCAGCTGAGAGATCTGCTCCGAAGCCCGGGAAATCAGCTCCCCCACCGGTGCTTCGGACGCACTTTCAGCGGGTGGCCGGACGTCCGGTCCCATCATCGGTCTTCCCGCGCCTTCCGTTGTCTGGTCAGTGGCCCCCATCCCGTGTCATGGGAACCCTTACGGGCGCGCCTACCCCCGTGATGTCGACAGGAACTGCCCCATTCGGTTCTGTTGCCGTCTTCCGACGTCTCCGCGCCCCCGCCGTGCGGCGGAGACTCACGTGCCCGGCTTAGCGCCTGCTCGCGCGGGTAGTCGGCGAATGTCCACTCCCTGGAACGAGGAGAAGTTCCATGCTCATGGCGCACCCCGTCGTCCTGCGTAATCTCCTGGAGCACTACGAAGCCCTTGACGCGCTGGCCCATGCCGATGTGGTGGGGCCGCAGATCCACCACCGGCTCGAGGACGCCGCATACACGCTGTGCGTGTCCACCGGCACCCGCGACATCGACGCGGCGCTCCAGGTCGCCCGGCAGCAGCTCTCCCGTTCAGCGGCACCCGCGGCGGCTGCGGCTCCCGCCGCGGCCTCGGCTCGCTCCGCCGCCGCGGGACAGCGACCATGACCGCGACCGTGTGAGCAGCACGGGCAAACCGTCCGAGATGCAGTCACCCGGCGACCGGGTGAGAGTGGAACAGTCCGCCGACGTCGAGGGAGTTCGATGATGCCGGAAACCACGTATCCCACAGCGGCGCCGCCGAGGGGGCGACCGAAGCACGAGGCGGCGGCCGAAGAGTTCACACCTCGCGCCGCACGGCGGGAGACGGCTCAGCGGTTCTCCCAGCTGGTCGGGTCGCTCGCCACGGGTGAACTGGAGTTTCCGCTGCCCGGCACGGGACGTACCGCCGAGCGTTTCGCCGCGCTGTGCGCCGTCGCCGAGCAGGACCTGTCACTGGCGCGCCTCGCCGAGGGACACGCCGACGCACTGGCCGTGCTCGCCGAACTCGCGGGGCCCGCCCCGGGGCCCGCCGACCGGTGGGGCGTCTGGGCTGCCGAACCACCCGGCGAGGGCCTGACCGCGACCCGCGTCGGGGAGGGCTGGGAGCTCAACGGACTCAAGCAGTACAGCTCAGGGGCGCACAGTTGCACGCACGCGTTGGTGACGGCGACGGCCGAGGAC
The DNA here is from genome assembly GCF_027158125.1 of Streptomyces sp. H39-C1. NCBI lineage: Bacteria > Bacillati > Actinomycetota > Actinomycetes > Kitasatosporales > Streptomycetaceae > Streptomyces > Streptomyces sp. H39-C1. The sequence goes on along the minus strand of NZ_JAPVLS010000028.1, from coordinate 15,387 downwards.
GGCCGTCGCCTCTTCGCCGTGCGGATCGGCCCGCCGGCCTGCGAGCCCGTCGACGGCAGCTGGCAGGCCATCGGTATGGCGGGCAGTGACACTCCCGATGTCCGGTTCACAGCCGTCCCCGCCACAGCGGTCGGGGACGTCGAGGCATACCTCACCCGGCCCGGATTCCAGCACGGCGGTATCGGGGTGGCCGCCTGCTGGTACGGCGGCGCCCGCGCCGTCGTGCGAACCCTGCGGGAGGCCGCAGCAGGGCGCCCGGACCCGCACACCGACGCCCATCTGGGCCACATCGACATGCGCCTGCACGCCGTCGAAGCGGTGCTGGCGCAGGCGGCGGCCGAGATCGACCAGGACCCGATCGACCTGGGAGGGGGCGCCAGGCTGCGCAGCCTGCGCGTGCGGACCCTGGTCGAGGACGCCTGCACCGAGGTGCTGACCCGGGTCGGGCGGGCCACCGGCGCCGGGCCGCTCTGCCATGACGTACGCCATGCCCGCAATGTCGCCGACCTCACCGTGTACATCCGCCAGCACCACGCCGAGCGCAATCTGGCCGAACTCGGAGCTCTGGTCGCACGTCCGAACGAGGCACGATGACGGCATCCGTGGGGCACTCACGGACATCGTCCGGGGGCCCGAAGGTCCTGAACGTGATCGACGCCCCGGGAACCGACGAGTCGGTGTGGAGATCCTGGCCCCGTCTGCGCTCCCTGCCGCAGCTCACCCTTCCGCGACAGGGCCGGGTGGTGGTCGTGGCGGCCCATCCTGACGACGAGGTGCTGGGATTCGGTGGCACGCTGTGTCTGTTGGCAGCGGCCGGAGTCGAGATCGTCGTCGTGTCCGTCACCGACGGAGAGCGGTCGCATCCGTCCAGCCGGGTCCGCACACCGACGGAACTGGCCGGGATCCGGGCCGCCGAGACGCTGGCTGCGCTGCGTGAACTGGGGGCAGGCGCCGCACAGGTGAGGCGGCTGGGCATCCCCGACACCGAAGTGCCCGACCATGAGGACCGGGTGACCTCGGATCTCGGTGACGTCCTTCGCGGGGCCGCGCTGTGCGTGGCTCCGTGGACCGGAGACGTGCACGCCGACCATGAGGCGACCGGTCGCGCCGCGGTGCGCGCGGCGCTCACGGCAGAGGTGCCGTGCCTGCTGTATCCGGTGTGGATGTGGCACTGGGCCCGCCCCGACGACGTCCGCGTGCCCTGGGAGCGCGCGGCCCGCATCGTCCTCCCACCGGAAGCAGCAGCCCGCAAGACAGCCGCTGTGGGGCGGTTCGTCAGTCAGATCCGTCCGCTGGGCCCGGGCTCTGACGAGGCGCCCATCCTGCCGCCTGAAGAGCTGGCCCACCATCTGCGGGACATGGAGGTGGTGTTCCGTTGAGTACCGCGGCGTCCTATTTCGATGACATGTACCGGGGATCGGACGACCCGTGGAAGCTGGCGAGCCGCTGGTACGAGCAGCGTAAGTATGACCTCACGCTGGCGGCGCTCCCCCGGGCCCGGTACCGGTCGGGCTTCGAACCCGCCTGCTCGGTCGGCGAGTTGACCACCCTGTTGGCCGATCGGTGCGATGCGCTGCTCGCCTGTGACCGGGTCGCCTCTGCGGTCGGAACGGCGCAGCGACGTACCGCCCATCTCCCTCAGGTGACGGTCCGGCAACTGGTCCTCCCCCGGCAGTGGCCGGCCGGCACCTTCGACCTCGTCGTGCTGTCGGAGCTGCTCTACTACTTCGACCCGTCCGACCTGAGTCAGCTGCTGGACCGGACGGTCGGGGCTTTGGAGCCGGCGGGCACGCTGGTGACCGTGCACTGGAACCATCCGGTGAGGGAACACCTGTGGACCGGGGTGGAACTGGCAGACGTCCTGGCCCGTGTCCCGGAACTGGCCCTCATGGCCGACCACCGCGAAGACGATTTCGTCCTCCAGGTCTTCGGCCGCCTGCAGAGCGATGGGGCCCGTCCGCCGTCGCCCGCCACGCGGGAAGGTCTGGTGTGAACGTTGAGGCGATGGCCGTCGTCGTCCCGGCCCACAACGAACAACTGCTGCTGCCTCGCGCCCTCAACGCGCTGGAAGTGGCCCGCCGTCACCCGGCACTCGCCGGAGTACGAGTGGTGACCGTGGTGGTGGCCGACTCATGCCGTGACGCCACCGCGGCCCTTGCCCGGCAGGCCGGGGCGGAGGTCGTGGCCATCACGGGCCGCAACCCCGGAGCGGCCCGGGCGGCGGGCGCGTCGCACGCCCTGGAAGCTCTCGGCACACCGGCCGCGGGAACGTGGATCGCGTCGACCGACGCCGACAGCGCGGTGCCGCCGGACTGGCTCGCCCGCCAGGCCGAATACGCGGCCCAGGGGTGGGAGGCGGTGGTCGGCACCGTGCGCGTGGAGCACTGGCCCCCCGACGCGGACGCGCTGGCCGCCCGGTTCGAGGAGCTGTACGAGGTCTCCCGCCCCCCGCACGGCCTGCCCTGGGATCATCCGCATGTCCACGGAGCCAATCTGGGCGTCGTCGCCCACAGCTATCTCCGCGTCGGGGGGTTCTCGCCGCTCGCCGTGGGCGAGGACCGGAGTCTCGTCGCCGCGCTCGAACGCGGCGGGCACCGGGTGCTGCGCACCGCGAACCTCTCCGTCGTGACCTCCGCGCGGCTGCGCGCCCGTGCCCGAGGTGGATTCGGGGACCACCTGCTCGGTCTGTCGCAGGATGCCGGCGCCACCGGCTGACGACGCCCTCGGCACCGCAGCCGAGGAGCCCTGCTCTGCCCAAGCCGTCGGGGTAGCTCGCCCGGATACGGGTAGACGCTGCTGGCACCGCTACGAAGGATGAGCGATCATGAGTGATGACGAACTGATGCGCCGCCTGCTCGGTCAGTACGGCCGGACCTTCGCGGACCGGCGACTGTTCCTGGACATCGCCCGCAATAGACAGCCAGACCGTCGTCGCCCCTCCTCGCCGTCCGGCCCCTGCCGGGCGCGCCCGTCGCCACGCCGCTCGGCTGGGACGAGATGGACGAGCTGGAGTTGACGGCCCGCCGCTGGACGAGTACCGACCTGGGCGACCGGCTCGACAGCGACCCCTGCATATGAGATCTACCGGCGCGAAGAAGGGGCAGCTGCCGTGCGTAGTGTGGGCGTCGAGGAAGAACTGCTGCTGGTGGACCCGGGCACTGGGGAGCCACGGGCCGTCGCGGAAGCGGTACTGGCCGCAGAGGTTGAGGCCGACGACGAGGCCAGGCTGGAATCAGAGCTGCAACGGGAACAGGTGGAGACCACCACGCGGCCGCAGACATCGATGAGTGATCTGGCCAGGGAACTGCGGCGCTGGCGAGCAGCGGCCTCGGAGAGGGCCCGCGAGACGGGGACGGAAGTGGCGGCCCTTGCCACATCTGTCCTGCCTGCGGATCCCTCGGTGAGTTCGGGGCGCCGCTACCATCGGTTGATCGAGAAGTTCGGTCTTACCGCGCAGGAACAGCTCACCTGTGCCTGCCATGTGCATGTGGGCGTGCAGTCGGACGAGGAAGGTGTGGCCGTCCTCGACCGGATCCGGCCCTGGCTTTCCGTCCTGCTGGCGCTGAGTGCGAATTCGCCGTTCTGGCAGGGCAATGACAGCGAGTACAGCAGCTTCCGGAATCAGGTGTGGGGGCGCTGGCCCTCGGCGGGTCCTACGGAGGAGTTCGGATCGCCGGAGCGATACCACTCTCAGGTGCGGTCTCTGCTGGGGACGGGGACGCTCCTCGACGAAGGGATGATCTACTTCGATGCTCGGCTCTCACGCACCTATCCGACCATCGAGATCAGGGTCGCCGACGTGTGCATGGACGCGGACGACGCGGTGTTGCTGGCAGCGCTCGTACGAGCTCTGGTGGAGACAGCCGCGCGCGCCTGGCGCGCAGGCGAACCGACGCGGGCGGCGCCGGTGGGTCTGTTGCGACTCGCGTCGTGGCGGGCCGCCAGATCGGGGGTCTCCGACCAACTCGTCCATCCCCTCATCTGGACTCCGGCCCCTGCCGAGACGGTGATCAACACACTGGTGGAGCACACCACCGAAGCGCTGCTGGACGCCGACGATCTGTCCCTGGTCAAGGAGTCGCTGAGTCAGCTGATGGGACGCGGCGGCGGGGCCGGGCTCCAGCGCGACACATACGCCCGCACCGGCGATCTACGGTCCGTCGTCACCGACGCCATTGCCCGCACCAAACGCTGACTGCGACCCCTCGCCGTAAGCGGATCCAGATGCAGGATCGGTGCCTACCTCCTTGAGACAGCTGTTGATGTGACCTCGTGCCAGCAGTGACGGTCCCAGCTGCCAAGTCCCCCATTGCGCGGGCGCGTCAGCTCGCCGACGGCTCGGCCGTATCGGCGGCCCCGCGTCGTCAGGCCGCGGTGGTCATCTGTCGCGTGGACGTACCGCAGTGGCAGCTCGCGACGCGCAGCGCGTCGGCGATGTTCCGGGTGCCGGTGGAGACGCACAGCGTGTAGGCGCTGTCTTCCAGCTGGCGGCGTTCTTCGGACGTCATAGCCCCCGCGCTTTCGAGCGCCCGCAGTTGGTCGTAGCGGTCGATCAGCAACTGAAGCGTGGCGGGGCGAGGCATCAGCATGACGGTGTCTCCTTCGGCGCCGAGTTCTTCGCTCGTCAGGTGCCCCGGCTCGGGCGTGGGCGGGGGAAGATCCAGAGCGGCATGGCCCTGTCGCCGCGTGAAAGCCGCCAGGCGGCGGTTTCGGTGATCACGCATGTTCCCCATCGCTTCTACCCAGCCCTCGGGGCGCCCCACAGCCCTGGGCGGGGGTCCCTGACACAGAACGGTAGCGGCGAGATTCGAGATTGTCTATTGTGGTCACAACAGTTTTTTGTCCGTCGCTGGAACAGTGTCCCGGCAGGACGCGAGTGACACCGGTGGGCTGCAGTTCTCTCGCCCTGCCGGGCGGGAGGTACGTGGGGCTCGGTGCCGAGCCGACCGACAGGGTGAGGAGCAGTCATGACGATCACCGCGGCAGCACAGACCACCATCACCGCTCCGGCCCCGCCCCCTGTGTCGCTGCCGTGGATCGAGAACCCGGGCGAGGTCGCCCCGGCCGACGCACGGGAGCTGTCGAAGCTGTTCTTCGACCGCCTGCGGACACTCGAGGAAGGCATGCGGGAGTACCAGTACGCCCGTAACACCCTCATCGAGCTGAACATGGCCGTGGTCACGTTCGTCGCACGGCGCTTCCGCAACCGCCCGGAACCGCGTGAGGACATCATCCAGGTCGGCACGATCGGCCTGATCAAGGCCATCGACCGGTTCGAGCTGAGCCGCGAGGTCGAGTTCACGACCTTCGCCATCCCCTACATCTCCGGCGAGATCAAGCGGTTCTTCCGCGACACCAGCTGGGCCGTCCACGTCCCGCGCCGTCTCCAGGAACTTCGGCTCGAGCTCGCGAAGGCCGCCGAGACCCTGTCCGACCGGCTGGAGCGGGACCCGACCGTCCCGGAACTCGCGGCATTCCTGGAGATCACGCCGGAGGAGGCCACCGAGGGCCTGGTCGCGTCGAACGGCTACACCGCCGGGACCCTCGACCTGCCCGTCGGCGGCGATGACAGCAGCGACAACACCAGCATCCTGGCCGACCGGTTCGGTGACGTCGACCCGGCTCTGGAGGGGGTGGAGAACCTCCTCGCCCTCAAGCCGCTGATCGCCGCTCTGCCCGAACGCGACCGCGCGATCCTGAACATGCGCTTCGGCCAGGAAATGACCCAAGCCCAGATCGGCGCCGAACTCGGCGTGAGTCAGATGCACGTCTCCCGCCTGCTGAACCGCACCCTCACCCACCTGCGCAACCACCTGGCCGCCTGACCGCCTCTGCCTGAGCAGCCAGCCGTGGCTGAGCGGGTACGCCTCACCCCGGCGTCGGAGGTGTTGGCACAGACGGCGTGATCAGCCCGCTGACGCTTGGCCCCAAGACGCCCGCCCTGTCTCCCCAGACCTGGGGTCTGGGGAGACAGGGCGTCTTGGGGCGATGCGACCGGCTCTCAGGCCCGGTGGGTACCGTAGTAGCCCTCAACCTGCTGGTGATAGCCCAGGTCGCCAGCGTGCTTGTCCTTGTCGAACTCCGGAGAGTTCTTGATCTCGTCCTTGTCGCGGGCGACGTAGATCTTCCGCTCGGCGATGTCGATGGACTGGATCGTCCCCGCCGGGAGCAGGACGTGCTTGCCGAAGATCCACACTCCGGTGTCGACAACGATGTACGCGGAGCCGACTTCATCGGAGTGCTTGTCGACCTTGCCGATGCTGCCGTTGGTCGCCTCGACCTTGAACCCGGTCAGATCCGTACCGGCCTGGTAACCCGAAGCTGCCGGGTATCCCCACATGTTGTCAGTCACAAGAAACCCTTCCGTCGTCGTGCAGTGGTGCGAGAGATCCCTTCCGGCTATTCGGTGGGAAACCCTCAAAAGTCGCCTTCCCTGCAACCTCCGACCAACACGCGTTTCCTCCATCGCCGGACAATATGGCGTGGATCGCGTGCATCAGACGGCGGTCCGCGAAGATACGGCGGGAGGAAGACGTTGAAGCCCTTCCGGCCGCGCGAAGGCCGCAGTCGTGGATGGCTGCAGGGGATCACGTCGCATCAAGTCAGTGCTTGAAGGCGTCCTTGATGTGCTCGCCGGCCTGCTTCACATCGCCCTTGGCCTGGTCGGCCTTGCCTTCGGCTTCGAGGCGCTCGTTGCCCACAGTCTTACCGGCGGCTTCCTTGACCTTGCCTTTTGCCTTGTCCGCGGTGTTCTCGGCCTTGTCTTCGGCACCCATGGTTCCTCCAAGATCTGTGCGGATGATGCACCTGGCCGCCTACCCAGGTCGGCCACGTCAATACCCGGCAATTTCGGACACATGAGGAATCACCCGGCGCTCCGCCCCGGCGACGAAGGGTGCCCTCCGATTGGCGGAAAATTGTGTGACTGCGGAATCCATCCCGGGGTATCCGCTGGTCAGGAGGTTGATAACCATGGGTCCACTGCTTCTGGTTCTACTGCTCGCCCTGATTCTGTTCGGCGCCGGGTTCGCGCTGAAGATCCTGTGGTGGGTCGCCGTCGTCGTACTGGTGGTCTGGCTGCTGGGCTTCGTCATGCGCGGCACGGGTGCCTCCGGCAGCCGCGGTCGCTGGTACCGCTGGTAGGCGGCCGCATCGCACGTCATCGTCAGGCCCCGGCCCCGCCGGGGCCTGACGCATATCAACACCGCGCGAGCACGCGAATCAGCGGCACGCTGCCCGACCGGACACGAATCCGGCGGTCCGGCTTCGGGTAGACGTGAGCTAGCGGGGGCGGGCGGGGCGTCGATTCTCGCGGGCAGCCGGTCCACTCCGGCCACCGCCCTGGACGTCCGGGTCGTACTCCGGCGCGTTCTTGATCTGCCCTTGGTCAGGCCGATGTAGATCATCTCGTCATCGTGGTCTACCCGCCGTGCGGTGCCGCGGGTAGCACGACGTACTTGCCGATCAGCCAGGGCTTGGTGTTCACCACTGGATACGCGCCACCGACCTCGTGAGAGGCACTGTCAATCTTCCCGATGTGACCATCGGTCGCTTCGACCTGGTAGCCGATCAGGTCGGTACCGGCCTCATAGCGCGCATCGGCGGAGTACTCCCAGATCTCTGACATGACGCGCTTCCTCCGGGGGAGATCTCCGGTTGAAGGCGGTGCGTACGGGATCGGCGCTCAGGTGTGGAGGAGGCTGTTGTCTCCGTCGTACCCGTCGGCAGCTTCATCGTTGAACCAGTGGTCGCCTTCGGCGAGATACCGGAAACGCACTCGCCTCGCGGTGGGCATCTTCACCGTGACCGCCCGCGTGCCGTCGAGACGCTCCTCCAGCGGATGGACGCCCGGCTGCCAGCCATTGAAATCACCCACCACGCTCACCGCACCTCTCGGCTCCTCAGCAGGCAGCACGAACGTGACTTCAAGAGCGTTCTTACGCTGGGTGCGCTCCAACACGGCATGGCTCCTTCTCAGAGGGGGAACATCCACAGACATCCTCATCGCCGAACAGCCCAGCCACCGGCCCAGCACGGCCTGCGGCGCCCCAAACCCACCCCATCGGCGCACAGCCACCAACCATCCCCACAAGCGTCGGGGGACATCGCCATGGGAGCAGGACCAGCCCATCAGCCCCGCGGCGCGGCGAGCCAGAGGGGAGCCGATGCTCTGCGGGGCCGGGCAGGCGCTGCCGGATGCCATCGAACGGGGCTTGCGGAGCAGCCGAGTTGGCACCGACGGCCGCTCCGCTCACCGGTTGCCAACACGTCGCCGAGGCGACTCCCACCAGCACTGTTACGCCATTCCGGTGGATCGAATGGACCAGCCGGTGGAATCCCTCACCTCGCCGCATGAGTGGGAGCGCACTCACCTGCCGGAAGTGTGCGGAACGACGGTGAACAGCCCCCCGTCGGGGTCACGCAACGTTGCCTGTCCCTGACCGGGCGTGGGAGAGTGCGGAACGGCGGTTCCGCCGAGTTCGAGGGCTGCCCGCACGCACGCTTTCACATCAGCCACGGGGAAGTGCACCTGCCATCGGGGACGCCTCGCAGGGTCCGGCGCCACCTCGACAGCGCCGGAATTCAACCGGGCCATCACATGCCCCGCGCTGCGCAGCACCACTTCCTGGTCCTCGTAGGCGACCTCGCAGCACCCGGGGCGTTCGCACGCCCAGTCCAGGACCTCGCCGTAGAAGATGGCTGCGTCGAATGCATTGCGGGTCCACAGTCGCAACCACGCCGGTGCTTGTCGCCGCCATGCATCCCACTGGGACAACAACTGCCCTTCCCAGATGCCGAAGACGGCGCCGTCCCGGTCCGCGGCCAGTGCCCCGCGGCCGTCCCCGAGGCTCAGCGGCCCAACCGCGACCGTACCGCTGCGCTCCCGGATCCGCGCCGCGGTCACGTCCGCGTCCGCTACCGCGAAGTAGGGGGTCCATGCCACGGCCACCTGCAACGCAGGCGCCAGAGCACCGATGCCCGCAACGGACGACCCGTTCACGAGCGCCACACTGAACGCGTCACCCAGTCCGCCGGGCCGAAACTCCCAGCCCAGCACCGCTCCGTAGAACCGCTGCGCGCTCTCCAGATCGCGGGCCATCAGACTGATCCAGCACGGTGCGCCGAAGACGTCGCTGCCGGTGGTTCCTGCGGTGGGCCCCGCAGCTTCTTTGTTCTCCATCGCTGACATCTCGTCCGTCCCGGGTTTCCGGCCGCATCGTGAACGTGAGGGCGCCGGGAACGCTCCGCCTCAGCACATGCGCGCTGCTCCCATTGTCCTCTTGCCGCTTCAACGCGCAGGTCGCCGATCGGATGCGGGCGGCCGTACGACCGCCGGTGCCGGGCTTTCCACGCACCTGCTCAGGAGCAGGTCCACCGCCGGCACTCGCGATCTCGCGTGTTTCACACCACTGTCCCGTGCCCGCTCAACGCCGGGAATCGTGCTGTCCGGCAATCCACGGGCGTCGGGTGTCATCAGTGGTGAGCGAGGAAGTCCCGCAACTCGCGATGACGACGCCGGCATCGCGCCCCAGACCCGCCTCGGAGCACCACCCCAGGAACAGGCCCAGCCGCCACGGCAACCACTGCCCTGAAACTCCGTCGGCCGCCCCGTGGGCTCGGCGCCTTCCTCGGGGCAGCGGCTCTCCCATACGTCAGGGCCGTTGCCACGCCACTCCACGATCGTGGGATCGCGTAAGCACGTGGTCGCCCTGGGGTTCGATCTGCAGGTGGTCAGCCATGGCAAACCCCTACCCGCTACGCCGCGGCGAACACGGAGACCAGTGCTTCGCCGAAGGCGGGCAGGTCATCGGGTTTACGGCTGGTCACCAGCACATTGGGTCCGGCAGTGCAGATCTGGACCTGTCGGTCGACCCACTGCGCGCCGGCGTTGACCAGGTCGGTGCGAAGGCTCGGCCATGAGGTCAGGCTCCGCCCGCCGACCGCATCGGCCTCGATCAAGATCCAAGGGGCGTGGCAGATCGCAGCTACAGGCTTCCCGGCGCCGAAGAAGGCCCTGACGAAATCCACCGCAGCGGAATGCATCCGTAGCGCGTCGGGATTGGCCACGCCGCCTGGCAGTACCAGAGCGTCGTATTCGTCGGCCGAGACACCGTCGACCACATCGTCGACTTCGAAGGTGTCACCGTGGTCCAGATGGTTGAATGCCTGGACCCAACCGCTCTGGGTGGACACCAAGCGCGGCATGCCTCCCGCCTCGAGAACGGCCTGCCAGGGCTGGGTCAGTTCCACCTGCTCGACGCCCTCGGGTGCAACCAGGAACGCAATGGTCTTTCCCTGCAAGGTGACCATGAGGCGACCTCTCTTCGTACGCGGAGTCGGAAAGCGCCTTGGAATCAGCGGAACGCCTCCCCGGCCGCACAGTCCCCAACAGCATCAAGGCTTTCACACTCTCAACGCCCCCGCGCTCCACGAATCCGGACGCCGCCCACCGCGGCGTGCCAACGCAGCAGCGACGTGAGCGGCCCGCTGGTCGTTGCAAGGGCAGTGTCGTGAACCCGCACAGCTGGAAGCACCGCCGTCTGCGACAGCGTGGTGCATACCGCCCGCCCGGCTCCGCGTTTCGGCCCGGTCAGCTATCGAACTGAGCTCACCAGCCGCAATTGCACGTCCTTCTCCTGGTCCCCGGCGGCGGTGCTGCGTTCCTGAACGTTGAAGGCGGCGGATAGTGCCTCCAACATCTCGTCAACCGCCCAGTAGCCGCCCTGGAGGCCAGCCTCGACGGCGGCTGACAGCCGCGCCGGCGCGAGGGGCGCATGCTCGGGGGTCACCTCGAAGGTGGAGGCCCACACGGTGTGCGGGTGCGATGCGGCGTTCGGCGCCTCGTCGTCTGTGCGGTCGCAGTCGAAAGATCGGCGCAGTGCCTCGAAGACGGCATTGGCATCTTCTTGCGAGCAGCTGGTGAGCGTCACCACCACTGGCGTCGTGGGCTGTGTGCTCTTCACGGCAATCCCTTCCTTTCTCGATTGTCCCGTGAAATGGGGATCCGCGCGATCCTGGGCCGCCGAGTGCCGCAGCACGCTGCTTGTGAATCCTGAACTGAGGGCGCGAGAAATCTACGGTGACGCACTTGCCGGAGCCTGGTCGAGTCGAACCACTGACGACCATGATTCCTCGTGTCCTAAGCCGGTGCCACCAGTGCCCGTAGAACAAACCGCCGCGTTCAAGCGCAAGGGCCTTGCCCCGCCCCCAGGGCCATGGCACAGCCTGGCCCCCTATTTGCCTCTGCTCGCTAACAATCTGCGTGACGGGGGAAGGTCACGTCCGTTGGCGTGGTGTATCGACGGCCAATCGGTGATTCGTTTTCAGGCTACTGAACTTGATTGGGTGATGTCGGGGTCGTTTGCCTGACAGTCGCTGGCCCGTTCCGGTAGCCGTGAGGTGTGCGGTACGCGCAGGGCGGCGGGCTGACCGACGCTGAGAGAGTCAAGCGGGAGCGGTTGCGGCTGCAGGCCGTCGAGCGCTTCGAGAGCGGGCAGAAGAACGGGGAGATCGCTGCAGCGCTGCGGGTGAGCGAGCGGGGTCGGTGGAGCGGTGGCGACGGGCCTGGCGTGAACAAGGCGAGGCCGGGGTGCTGTCGAAGGGTTCTCCGGGAAGGTCTCGGCTCAGTGAGGCGCAGGTCGTGAGGCTGGAGCGGGAGTTGGAGCGCGGCCCGCTCGCCCACGGATGGGCGGACCAGCGGTGGACGCTCGCCCGGATCACGACGCTGATCGGCCGGCTGTTCCACGTCTCATACACGGTAGAGGGCACATGGCAGCTGCTGAAGCGTCACGGCTGGTCGTGGCAGCAGCCCGCACGACGGGCCATCGAGCGCGACGACGAGGCGGTCGCAGTATGGAGGAAGGAGACCTGGCCGTGGGTAGGAGCGTCGCGGCGGAGCGCGGCGCCTGGGTGGTCTTTGAGGACGAGGCCGGGCAGTCGATGACTCCGCCGCGGGCCAGGACCTGGGGCCGGATCGGCCAGACATCCGTCGTCCGCGTGCGCGGACGCGGCTCCGGGCGGGTGTCGATGGCGGGCATGACCTGCTACAGGCCGGGCGAGCGGTCCCGACTCATCTACGCGGTCCGCGAGTACAGGGGGCGCAAGGACGAACCGAAGGGCTTTGGTTCGCGGGATTTCCGCGACCTGGTTGTCCGCGCTCACGCCCAGCTCGGCGGCCCGATCGTGCTGGTCTGCGACAACCTCCGCCTCCACCTGACCGCCGGAATACGGGAGTTCATCGACGCGAACGAGGAGTGGCTCACTGTGTTCCAGCTGCCCGCCTACGCCCCCGATCTCAACCCGCAGGAGGGCATTTGGTCCCTGGTCAAGCGCGACATCGGCAACCTCGCCGCCGACCTCGGGCAGATCACCCGAGTCGTCAAGCGCCGGCTCAAGAAGATCCAGTATCGCCCGAACCTGGTCGACAGCTGCCTCACCGGCACCGGACTCACCTTCGACTGACCAGTCGAGTCCCTCGACCCAGCTTGGGTGGGGCGGCAATCATCCCCCCATGACACCCACCTCTGACGTGGGCGGGTACAGGTCGAGGACGACAGTGAGACCCAGCCCGCCGACCTCGGCGAGCAGGCGGGCCGGCAGGACGCACGCTCCCTGACCGCTCTCACTGCCGAACCCGAGAAACAGATCCAGATCGCACTCGGCGGACAGACGCATCAGCTCCTCACGACTGCCGCTGACCACTCGGACCAGCGCCGCGACGTGCTCCTCAAGCTCGCTGTCGCTTCCGAGACCGCTCCGCCGGATCCAGACACTGGACTCCCTCCGGGCACTCCTCGGGTTCCGGGGACTCATCAAGCTCCCCTGTTCGAACAGCTCGTCCGGAACAATCCCCAGACGAGCCGAGATCTCGTCGGCGCGAACGGTCCGACTCATGATCCGAATCGACCCGGCCGCCCACATCGTGTCCGGCAACAGCGATCGCATCGTCAGGTCTTCTGGCACGCCCACACAATCGCAGGCCGATCAGCGTTCGGCCACCGCATTCCCGTCAGGACGCACGCACAGCCCGCCCACCCGACATCACCCAATCAAGTTCAGTAGTACTCCAGCCGTAGATCGTGATCTCGAGGGTGAGGGGCGTCGAGGCGGCAGGTGTCCAGCGTGGATCATCTCGCCCGAGATCGCCCATGCCGTCGCGGGCGTCGGCTCCTTCTCCGTCTACCCGAGTTCACCGCGACGGAGGGCGTCCCTTATCTCGCTGAGCTTCGCGGTCGTTGCCGGGGTCCGCTCCTGTGCTTGTTCAGCGAGTCGGAGGGCATCGTCGATCTCGCTGAGCTTCCTGGAGGACAGGACGGCCGCCCGCTCTATCAGGTCGTCCCGGGACACGGTGGTCAGCCACGTGCACGGGGTGAAGCCCGGACGCGGGAACGCGAGCCGCAGCACGCCTTCGAGCGGCAGCCCTTCACCGGCGCCGACCGTCACTTCGATGCCCAGACCGCTGATGTCGAGGCCCGCCGGAGCGACGACCTGCATCACCTGGAACCCGGACGCGTCGTCTCCTGACAGCAGTACGACCAACCTCCGCTCGTCGAACTGGACCCACCAGACTTCGCCACGTTGCACAAGCCCTCCGATACACAGGACGGCAGGCAGACGCTGCGCGACCTGACGCGGTGTGGAAACGGGTGCGGCCACCGTTGATCATCGGTGTGTGAAGACAAACGATCATGCGGTGGCCGCAGGTCACAGCGTAGACCCTGCCGGCTGGCAGGAGGCGTTCGAGGGCCTGATGAGCCGGATAGCGGGACGCTTCACACGGGTCGAATCCCGACGCCGGGCCAGGAAGTTGGTACTCGGCCAGTTGTCGGACCTGCCGCGCAAGAACTGCTGGACCATCGCCGAGTGGGCCGGGGACAGGACCCCGGACGGCATGCAGCACCTGCTCGGGAGGGCGAAGTGGGATGCCGACCAAGTCCACGACGAGGTGGGTGACTTGTCGTCGAGGGTGGTGATCACAGACTCCATCTGGTGGCGGACGGCGTCGGCGTCGGGCTGTTCGAAGACCGTCCGCAACAAGGTGGCCACCCACGGCTGAGCGGACTTCGGAACCTTGCTCAGCAAGTTGCGCGCGTAGTGGAGTCGTAAAGATTCAACGTGGCGATATCGGTGCGTCCCGGTTGCCTTCGTGTTCTGCGATGGCGCTGAGGAGGTCAGCGGCGGTGGAGTAGCTTCCCTTGGAACGTGTTGCGGTGTATCCGTCCTGGTCCAGCAGGGGGCGGACCCACAGGACTGCGTTGCCGATGGTGCGTCGGCTCACTTGGAACAGGTCGGCTACCACGTCGCGGCTGCAGACCTTGCGCAGGCTGAGGATGGTGGCAAGGACGCGTTCGGCGTCGGTGATTTTCTCGGAGAAGATCCCTCCGCGGGCTCCGAACTGCCTGTCGGCTCCGCGCTGCCGATGCTTGCGCCGTTCAGCTTCGGCGGCCTGGTGCAAGGACAGCCGCCCGATCAGCTTCGCCAGCTCTTGCCGACTCATCCCGGTCAGCGCCGGATCGCCGAGGGTCGCCAGGCGGTTCGGCCGCGTCGGCACGATGTCGGTGGCCAGGAAGCCCCGCAGCGCAGTCGCGCTGGTGAAGCGCAGAACGGTGGGCTCGATGCCGTGTTTGCGTTTGGCCAGCAACTTGCCGGTCTCGACGACCGCGGCCGCAATCGGGCCCGTGCTGACTTCCAGCAACTCGGACAAGACAACCTGGGAGCAGACCTGCCGCAGGTAGACAACTGCGATCAGGACCCTGTCGGCGTCGGTGAGCAAAGGTCGGCCGTGACTTCCCTTGACTTGGCGACGTCTGCCGCCACGCTGTTCGAAGTAGCGCTGTTCGGCCCGCGCTGCTTGTGCGGGAGCGAGGCTGGCGGCCAACTCCTTCAGATTGCCTCGGCTCATGCCGGTCAGCCGCGGGTCGGCCAGGGTATGCAGGGCCGCCGACCGGTTGCGGTCCCGCTCGCCGATGCCGACGGCGGCCTTCGTGCCGGTCGCGGCGGGCCCGATGGTGTAGTTCCACTTCCCGCGCTCGGCATGGGGTGTGATCGGGAGAGCACTCATTCGCTCCCTGCTCACCGACACGCCTACGGGGTAGTCGCCGGTGTCAAGCACGGCGTCCACCCGCAGCCCGGTGCGGGTGCGAGTGGCGGCGATCGTGTTGACGACGACCTCGTGGCTGGTCAACGGTCTGCCACGCCAGTTCATCGTGATGGCGGAGAACAATCGGTGTTCTATTTTGTTCCACTTGCTCGTGCCTGGACAATGCCGTTGCTTGAACTCGTTAAGCAGTTCGCAGTGACGCTGCAGGGGCGGGGTCGTTGGACCAAGCATGCATCCTTGGGTGGGGTTGTCAGATCATGTGCGGCTGGGGGTGGTGACGCGGTGGG
>NZ_JAPVLS010000289.1:0-676 GCF_027158125.1 Streptomyces sp. H39-C1 | reverse complement strand
GTCAACGGGATCTATTTCCGGGAGCGAACGGGGGTGCCATGGCGGGATCTACCGGTGCGTTTCGGGAAGTGGAAGACGATCCACGACCGCCATCGGCGCGCTGGTCGGCGGACGGAACCTGGGACCGGATACTCGCTGCGATCCAAGCTGATGCGGACGCCGAGGGACAGCTGGACTGGAGCCAGACCGGAGTGGATTCCACGTCTGCCGTGCTCACCAACACACCGCCGGCGCCCGCAAAGCGGTCCCTGCGGTCGGCCCGTCGATCAGGTCGCCGGTCCGTTTCGACGGCAGCATCCTGCACTGGCGGCTGCCGACCGAGTGGAACGCGGTGCCCAAAATGCTCATATGCCTCCAACAATGAGGTCCCTACCCAGCACCGCGAAGACGAGGAGTCGGACGCTCACGCGGCGGGCTGACCAGCAAAATCCACCTCACCTGCGACGGGGGTGTGGGACGCGTCCGGCACACCGTCAGGCGGCTGGCGCAGGGTCCCCGCCATGCGGTCGGCGTTGCCCGGCGATCAGCGGAGTCAGCGCCGCGATCGCGACGGCCTGGCCGATCAGGGCCCCGACTTTGTCGGCGAAGTAGATCGGCTCGTACATGCCTGGCAACGGGCAGAGAGCTCCGGGGCCGGCGTAGCGGTAGGACCGGATCGCTGCGAGGCCGGCGGCGG
>NZ_JAPVLS010000288.1:0-698 GCF_027158125.1 Streptomyces sp. H39-C1 | reverse complement strand
TCACCCAGGCCCGTCTCGCGCAGGCGTTGAAGTCGACTGTGCAGTCGGTCAAGAACTACGAGAACGGCCGTTCCGAGCCCAAGCCGCCGCGCCTGGAGGCCTACCAGCGACTACTGAACGGCTGGGCTGCGAAGTACCCCGCCCACACCGCCCCCGTTCCGGTCGTCGCGCCGCAGCCGGTGGCGGTGCCGGAGACGTTCACCGGCCCGACCGCGCCCGAGGCGGAGACCGTCGCACCGGTGGAGGCACCCGCCACCCCGGTCGCACCGGAGCGCCCGGCCACCCGCCCGGCGACGTCGTCGCGCCGCCCGGCCGCGAAGAAGGCCACGAAGGCCGCCGTCGTCGACCCGCGGTTCCCGCACGGCCCGCTCGCCGTACTCGATGGCGACGGCTCCGCGTACGGCGTCGACGGCATCGTCCTCGACTGCCCGGCCACCACGATCCCGGAACTGGTGGAATGGACCCTCAAGGAGTCCGGCCTGGGTGCCGCCAAGCTCAACCGCTACGGCAAGGACTCAGACCCGCTGATCGTGCTGACTGCGGCGGCCGCGGTGAAGCTCGGGCTGCCGGAGCGACTGGAGGGCCACGAGCAGCGCCGTTCCCTGCGCCTGCCCGAGGACCATCCCGTGGTCAAGCAGGTCACCAAGGCGAAGTGGCAGCTCACCCAGCGCGGTTTCGGCCCGTGGGCGCGCATCTAC
>NZ_JAPVLS010000287.1:0-704 GCF_027158125.1 Streptomyces sp. H39-C1 | reverse complement strand
TGCTGTTAGCAGGGCAGGGTGGTGTGTCCGGCGGCGCCGGTGGCGCCCGTGATGCCGTCCGCGGTCAACGTGGCAGCGGTGCCGTTGCCACCGTCGTTGCCGGGACACACCGGGCTTGCGGCGCCGCCGGCGCCACCGGTCCCGCCCTTGTGGATACCGCCGGCCGTGGACGCGCCGCCCTTGCCGCCCTTGCCGCCTCCGATGCCGGTGCCGGCGTCGCCTACACCGCCCACACCGCCTTTGCCACCGGTGCCGCCCTGGTTGGCAGCGCCCCCCGCGCCACCTGTGCCGCCGTTGCCGTTGGCACCGCCGGCTCCGCCCGCTCCACCGGCGCCACCGGTGCTTCCGAGGCCGTCGCCGTTTCCGCCGCCGCCGCCGTTACCGCCGTTGCCGTTCGCACCGGCCGCTCCACCAGTGCCACCCAGACCGCCGAGACCACCGTTGCTCCCCACCCCGTTGGCGCCGTTAGCACCGGGGACGCCCTGGGCGCCCAGGCTGCTGTGGATCCGGGAACCGTTCGCGTCGGAGTGGGCCGACGCGGACGCCAGGGTGGGCGTGGCGAGGCCGGCCACGGCGATCGCACTGATCAGGACGGTCCGGGCAAGAGCGTTGGTGCGCAAGATGCGCATGAGGTACGCCTTTCGGTTTGTGCGCTCGGAGATACTCCCCGACCGGCACACCCACAACGTAGGCGGCAATGGCCC
>NZ_JAPVLS010000286.1:0-729 GCF_027158125.1 Streptomyces sp. H39-C1 | reverse complement strand
GCGACCCGGAGGTCATCGAGATCACCGCCCGGACCACCGCCCACGACGTGTCCTGGTACCTGGAGCTGGAGTGGTCCAGCGGCGACCGGAAGGGGACGCTCCCCGTCGACCTCGGCCACGGCACGCCGTTCCGCATCAGCGCGGTGAAGGGCCGGCCGCTGTGGTCCACCCGATCGGCGGACAAGCCTGGGAGCCGAGCCCGTTCCAGCGGTGACAGCGAGCCGGCCCCGGACGTCCCGGTACTCCGGGGCCGGCCCCGGAACGACCGCTGCTCACCCGGCCTCCCCCACCTCACCTTCACCGAATCCACCGGCATCAACGCGCTCCTCCGCGCCAACCGCACCCTTCAACAAGCCGGTGGTCGAGTCGATCGGCCATCTTGCCGAAGAAGAGCGAGAGTCGTGTTGGCGGCGTTGTCGACTAAATGGCCCGTGGTGTGGCCGGGCAGGCCCGACGATAGGGCCCGCGCACCCCCAGCCCGCGGGTTCGCAAGGGGTTGCTGCGGACCTCCCCCGCAAGGGTGCGGCTTCGCCTCGTCTGGGCCGAACGGGTGGCAATTGCACCGCGCGGATCCCGCACCTCGGGAACGGGGACAACCGCTGCTAGCTTCGCGAACCTTCGGAAGACCCGAGGAGCCCCAGGAGCAGGCGGGGCCCACCGCGACGAGCGGAGACAACGGTGACAGGTACAACGAGCGACCCGGACAAACCGGAGGCTTCCCCGTTCAAG
>NZ_JAPVLS010000285.1:0-775 GCF_027158125.1 Streptomyces sp. H39-C1 | reverse complement strand
CCGAGACTCCCCGTGGGGACGGTGGCGCGAAGCTCTGCGCTTGGTGCGGCGGGACGATCCGCCAGGGCGGCATCGGTCGGTCCCGCGACTACTGCAAGGCGGGATGCCGTCAGCGGGCGTACGAGGAACGGCGGTCGGCGAAGCGGGTAGCGGCGGCGCTCGCGGCGGCTCTTTCGCCACGTGGCGATTCAGATTCGTCACGTGACGAAACGAAGACTTCTCCACGTGACGAAACGGAAATCCCAGTTCAGGCCACGGTTCGAGCGGAGGTGGACGAGCGCCTGGTGGTGGATGTGCCTGACGCGGCGGTGCCGGAGCAGACCGCGCTCGAGGTGCCGGGGATCGTGCCGGAGCCGAAGCCGCGGCCGAAGGGGACGGTCTCCGACGTGTTCGCGCTGTTCAAGGGAATCCAGTAGCCGCAGCATTTGCACGGCGACGACCGGCGGGGCCGGAGGCGTCCCCGGTGCCGGCCACATCGCGGCAGCAGTCGCCCCCCGCCCGCCCCTGACGCGCTGTAGGGCCGCCTGCGGGCCTGAGGTGACACCGGAGCGGGTAACGGCGCCCTGCCGAATCTCGGGCCGTCTGAGGGCCGTCCAGCGCGCCAGGAGACCCCCTCCCCCTCGCTGTTGGCTATTGCGCACGCCGCGTGCTGGCCACCTAGACCGCTCAGCGTGGCCGCCTCAACGCGTGCCGCGCGTATCGCGTGCCGCCCGTGCCGCGTGAGCCGTTGGCCGGTGAGCGTCCGGCCGGAGCGGGACGGAGGCAGGAGCGGCGG
>NZ_JAPVLS010000284.1:0-801 GCF_027158125.1 Streptomyces sp. H39-C1 | reverse complement strand
CGCTCAGCGCCGCGAGCGACAGCGCGGCGCTGCCGGCGAGCACCAGGACCACGGCGGCGCGCACGGGCACCTTGCGGACGGCCCACACGGCTGCGGCGAACAGCACCCAGGCGGCGGCGTACCAGTACAGAAGGTGGCGCGGGTGCGCTTCGGAACCTCCGATGCGGATGGTGACGGCGACGACGGCGGTCAGCGCGGCGACGAGGACTGAGGTGCATACGGTGCGGACTCCCACACCGTCCACCGTGGCAGGTGCGGTGCCCTGTGCGGACTGCGACATGGCGGTGTCCTCAATCCGTAAGGGCTGATCAAGGGCAGGGATCCGATCGCTGGTCTCCAACCGGCTGGAGCGCATGGCTCACCTTCGGGCCAGTTCTGTGAAGTGGCGGCCGTCCACGGACCACTCCTCGACCGTCGTCCAGCCCGCGCCGTCCGCGGCCGACCGCAGCGCGGCCGCGCCCAGCCGGGCCCAGGGGAAGTCCCGGCCGTACCGGCCCCGGCCGTCCTCCACCCGTACGGTGAAGCGCTCGTCGACATCGTAAGCCGCGGCCTCGACGAGCAACCGGCCACCGGGGGCGACCAGTTCGCCCACCCGTGCGAGTAGCGCCCGCGCGTCGCCACCGATGCCGACATTGCCATCGATCAGCAGCGCCGTGCCCCAACGGCCCTCCGCCGGCAGCCGGTCGAAGACCGACCGGCACAGCACCGCTCCCCCGATGTCCCGGGTGCGGGCCACGGCCGCCGGGCTGACGTCCACGCCGAGGGCCGGTACTCCGGTGGCCGCGATCGCCGCCACCAGCC
>NZ_JAPVLS010000283.1:0-820 GCF_027158125.1 Streptomyces sp. H39-C1 | reverse complement strand
GGAGTTCTTTGCCGAGGACGAGGCTCTGTTCGACGGCGCGGCGGATGGCGGCGGTGTCGGCGTCGTCGGCGCGGGCGGCCTGGACCGCGGTGGTGAAAGTGCGCAGCAGGCGGGGGTTACGGACGTCACCCACGAACACAGCTCCGCCGGGAGCGAGCAGGCGTACGGCCTGCTCGATGACCTGCCGGAGGTATTCGGCGTTGGGGAAGTACTGGACAACGGAGTTCAGGATGACCGTGTCGAAGTGACCCTGCGGGAGTCCGTCGTGCTCGTGCGCTGCCTGGGCGCGCAGGGTGACGCGCCCGGCGAGCTCGGGATCGGCATCGACGTGGCACCGCATCGCCTCGATGACGGTCGGGGAGAGATCCGTCGCCCAGTACTCGCTGCACTCGGGCGCCAGTTTCGCCAGCAGCAGACCGGTACCGACGCCGATCTCGAGGACCCGGCCGGGCTTGAGCGCCCTGACCCGCTCGACGGTCGCCTCACGCCATTCCCGCATCTCCGACAACGGAATCGCGCTGTCGTCGTAGCTGCTGTTCCAGCCGGAGAAGTCCTCACCGAACTCAGCACCGGACCCGGTGTACAGCGAGTCGTAGAGCTCCTGCCACTCGCCGATCTGAGCCCGCTCATCCTCGTCGCTCGTCGGGACGGAGCGGTCGGCTGCTACATAGGCGACCAGATGAGCGTCACCTGGTTGGTTTTCGTGGGTGATGACGGCGGCTTGGGTGATGTCGGGGTGGTCGGTGAGGACTTTCTCGATTTCGCCGGGTTCGATGCGGAAGCCGCGGATTTTGATTTGGTGGTCGGCGCGGCCGGTGTA
>NZ_JAPVLS010000282.1:0-892 GCF_027158125.1 Streptomyces sp. H39-C1 | reverse complement strand
AGAAGTTGTTGTCGTTCCGAATCTGAGGGCGATGTTTTCGCTGGTCAGGCATAGGGTCGGCGATTCGGTGGGAGTGGTGGCATGTCGTGTCGTCACTCCCCGGGAGGTCACGGATGCCGTCGGTGGTCGGACTGCTGGAACAGCACGAGCTCGCTGCTCGTCGTCGTGTCGAGGGGTTGCGTGAGGAAGCCGATCGCATCCAGGCCGAGCTGGCCGCGGCCGAAGAGGATTGGCAGGAGTGGGTGATCGCCCGCAGGCGAGTGGGCACGGTCCTGGCTCCGGACGGCGAGAGCACCGTTGTCGAGGAGGCCGTCTCCGGCCCGGTCGCGGGCTCGACGTCCCGGCAGGCGCCGAGGGCGAGGTCGCAGGTCCCGGTATGGCGTGAGGGACTGGCGGGGTCGGTGCTGTCGGTGGACTATCAGCGCATCCTCACCGCGCTAGCGGACCGGGACCGGCTCCATCAAGGTCCGCTGACCTGCCAGGAGTTGGCCGTGCAGTTCGGTCTGGACGCGGTGCCGGCACGGGTGGAGGCGCTGCGGTCGAAGGCGAAACGCCTGGTCGCGCGGGGCTGGCTGGCAGAGCGGCAGCCGGGCCGGTTCACGCTCGCGCAGGGTGTGGCCGGGCGAGGCGACGGGTCATGAGCAGGATCATCGACCAGTAGATCATCGCTTCGGCGCTGGTGGTGCGGCGTTCGTAGTCGCGTGCCAGGCGGCGGGTGCGCATCAGGTGGGCGAAGAGGCGCTCGACCATCCACCGTTTGGGCAGGACCACGAAGCCACGCATGTCGTCGCTGCGTTTGACGATCGACAAGACCAGGGCGAGCACGGTGAGGCAGTGCTCGACGAGGGGGCCGGTGTAGCCGCCGTCGGCCCAGACCAGCTCCAACCGGTGG
>NZ_JAPVLS010000281.1:0-908 GCF_027158125.1 Streptomyces sp. H39-C1 | reverse complement strand
AGGGCCACCGCGACCGGGGCGGCGACGCCGTCCGGCAGGAACAGCCGCAGCAGCGCGAACCGTCGGACGCTGCCTGATTCGTACCCCTCCTCCTGCAGATAGCCGGGCAGGTAGCCGAGGACGCCGAAGCCGGAGGTCAGGATGTACGGCAGATAGGCGAGTGCGATCACCAGCACGGCGGGTACCAGGACGCGCGCGGCGTCGCGGGGGCCCCGGCGGGCGAGGGCGCCCGGCAGGACGACCGCGGGCAGCAGCTTGACGGCGATGGCCGCGCCGAGCAGCGCGCCGCGGCGCGGCAGGACGGACGTACCGAGCGCGAGCACGGTCAGCAGCACGCCGAGCGTGTCGACATGCGCGTCGTTGACGGCCGCGAAGGACACCGCGGGACACCAGGCCCACAGCGCCGCGCGCCGTGGATCGCCGCGCCGCCGCAGGACGAGGAGCAGGGCGGCGGTGGTCCCGACGGTCAGCAGGGCGCCCGCGATCTGGGTCGGCTTGTGGCGGGCACCGTCGGGGGACAGCGCGTGGACGGCGAGGAACCAGCCTTCCGCCACCGGTGGGTAGATGGTGTTCACGGCGGGCCGGTTGATCCGGGTGCAGTCCGCGCCGACTGCGCGCAGATCGGGTGCCGGGCAGTCGGGGCCCGGCGGGAAGAGCCAGCGGTCGCGCAGCCCGGCCAGTTCCGGCGCGGCGGGCGGGTGGGCGTACGGGGAGATGCCCGCGGCCTGCACCCGGCCGTCCCAGGCGTAGCGGTACATGTCGCTGCTGGTGCGGGGCGGGCCGCTCAGCGCCGCGAGCGACAGCGCGGCGCTGCCGGCGAGCACCAGGACCACGGCGGCGCGCACGGGCACCTTGCGGACGGCCCACACGGCTGCGGCGAACAGCACCCAGGCGGCGGCGTACCAGTA
>NZ_JAPVLS010000280.1:0-910 GCF_027158125.1 Streptomyces sp. H39-C1 | reverse complement strand
CGGGCAAGCTGGTCCCACGTCAGAACCTCGCCACAGCGGGCCGGGAACTCCTTCGGGTCGAACTCGGGCATGCTCCAGGTCCCAGTGCCCCGGTCCCGCAACCACAGGTCCCCGTCACCGTCGACCACAGTCGGCGGGACCGGTACGGGCTCGGCCTGATCGGTGGGGCCCCACGTGACCCGCCCCGGGGGGGAAACGCGGCGCAGCTCGGTGGTGGCCAGCCGCGCGGCCACGTCACGGGCGGACTCTTCGGCGTCCTCGACCGACGCGAGTCGAAATGCGTCGTCAAGTACGGGCAGGGCTGGATTCTTGCTGCGCTTTGAACTCATACGCTGACTACCTCCGGTCGGGGGCGTCACTTCCGTTATGACACCCCGTAGAGGAACACGGTATCCGAGGCGGGAGCCGGGCCAGCTACGGCCACTGTCCAGGTGGAGGCGCTTGCACACCGGGCGGTGGGGCTAGATGGTGAGCTGGTCCTGGACGTGGCGCAACCCAGGGTGTCAGCACTCAAATATGGCGGTCCGGGCCTGAGAAGGTGAGGCCGCCGGGGGCGAGCGGACGTCAGGCCGGGTCGGGCTCGGGCTCGCCGGGCGGCCGGCGGAAGTCGGCGCCCTGCTCGACCGGCATCAGCCCAGCCGGCTACCGCACCCGTGCCCGACCGTCAGCCCCTCGATGAGCACGCCGCTGCTTCCGCCGGTGCGTACGCGGCCGACCAGCGCGCGCGGGTCGTCGCCCGCGCCCTGCGCACCCGGTAGGAGGGATCACCGCATGTCCGCTTCCATGGCGACCCGGCGCGCGTACCGTGAGGTGACGACCCGCCGGGAGGACCAGATGAGCGCGCAGCCCGACCACGCCCCCGTCACGCCGTACGCCCCCGCACCCGGGGCGCCGGCCGAACTCCTGACCC
>NZ_JAPVLS010000027.1:0-101423 GCF_027158125.1 Streptomyces sp. H39-C1 | reverse complement strand
GACTCGAAGTACTCCTCCAAGCTTTCCTACCGAATCAACACCCGGGACCGGCAACCCACACGGAGGGTCGAGCCCAAGGTCATCACTCTGCATCCCGGGATAGTTCACTAATCAAGCAACGGCATTGCGTGCCTGGAGGAAAGTGACAGACAGTCACAGCCAGGCCGGTCTCGGCAGCGAAGTCAGCGAGCTCGGCCTTCCACAACCGGTAGCGGCAGCTGTTGGAACCGCCGGCGTCCGCGGTGACCAGCAACCGGGTCGCACGCGGATAGCCTGCCTGGCCGCGGGCCTGCCACCAGCCACGGATCGAGGCGACGGCGAAGACCGAGGTGTCGTGGTCGACCCCGACGTTCACCCACCCGCGATCGGCGGTCATGTCATAGATGCCGTACGGGATGGCGTGCGGCACGTCCGGGCCGGTGAAGAAGAAGCTGTGGTCCTCGACCTGGACCGGATCGCCTTGGGGCCGCCACTGTCGGCCGGGGTTCGGCAGATCGCCGAGC
The DNA here is from genome assembly GCF_027158125.1 of Streptomyces sp. H39-C1. Classification (NCBI taxonomy): domain Bacteria; kingdom Bacillati; phylum Actinomycetota; class Actinomycetes; order Kitasatosporales; family Streptomycetaceae; genus Streptomyces; species Streptomyces sp. H39-C1. The sequence goes on along the minus strand of NZ_JAPVLS010000027.1, from coordinate 100,920 downwards.
TGTTCCTTCTTCTTCGCATCGACGCTGATCACTGGCTGGTCGGCTGCCTGATGTTCGATGACCTGCTCGTTGATGTAGTGGAACTGGGCGTCCCGGTCAGGGTGCTGTTTCCCCTCCAGCGTCTTGGCGTTGGCCTGCAAGCTGAAGCCTTGCTCCTTCAACAGCCGGCCCACCGTCGGTGCGGACACCTGATGGCCCTGCCTGGCCAACTCCTCAGCCAGGTTACGCAATGACTTGGTCGTCCACCGCAGCGGCGACATGGGATCCCCGCGCTCATCCGGCTTAACCATCCCCAGCAGCGCCGGCACCAGCTGCGGGTCCAGAACCTCGGCCAAGCGCCGGCCGCCGCCAGATCTCCTGATTCGCCCTTCCGGCAGGGGCTCTCCGCCGGCCTCCAGCTCGAACACGCCGTTGCGGACAGTTGTCTCGCTGACCCGGGCCGCCTGCGCCACCGCCCGCACCCCGCCGTGCCCAAGTAACCGGGCCTCCTGCGCCAGCACCAGACGCTGCTGCCGTTCGTTCAAGTGCGGGAACAGCACCCCGAACCGCAGCGCGAGCTGCCCGCGGACCTCACTGGATATGCCCATACCGGCTCAACGAGTCCCGCGAGGAAAGGCAACATGTTGAATCTTTACGACTCCAGTGGGTGCGGCAGCGCTCCAGGCGGTCCCGGGCAGCGCGGCGCCGATCGCCTCGACTTGACCCACAGCAACGGCAGGACGGGGCAGGGGTGCCGGGCCACGTCTCGCGTCGGATGGCTGGACTGACGTACCGGCTCGCTGCTGACGGGCGTCCCGTAACGGCGGGGCAACGGAGATGATCTCTCATACCGTCGGTGTGGTCGCGACCACTGACACCGTCCGCAGCGGCCCGGTAACGCCCATCTGGACCTGCTCGGGGCGGGCGGCGCCCACTGACGGGTGCTGGCGGTGCTGAGATTCCTGGAAGGAAACGGCTGACCCCGGGCGCCCGGCGAAGACCCGGCCGACGCCGGGGCGGCGAGGAGGTTGGTGTGCGGGGCCGACGGAACCGGGTAACGTTGTCATGTTCTTCCAGACGCCGATGTACGAGTGAGAGCGTGATGGGCCTCTGCTGACGTCCCTCGACGTCGCCGCCCGTCCCCCACCGATGAATCCGTAGATCACTTCACATCATTACCGGGAGAACCCGTGACCGTGAGCAAGAACATCAACAATCCCGTGGGCATGGGCGGCGGCCAGCGCAAGAGGCTGTCCCGCGCCGAGCGGCAGAACAACGGTCCGCACCGCAACCTCGACCGTCAGGGTGCAGCGGACCAGAAGGCAGAGCTGCTGCGCAAGATGCGCGAGAAGGCAGGCGCAGCTGAGGGCACCGGGCAGGCGGGCGACGACACCGCACAGAGCTGACGCACCGCCGCCGCAGAGCGGCACCGGGGCAGGGCCCGGACCGCGACACGCGGTCCGGGCCCTGCGGCCGTATCGGGGCTCTGCTGCCGCACCGGGCGCGGCCGGTCCCGCTCCGCTCTCAGCCGAGCAGACATAGTGAGCTGGCTTACCGAAGCGGATCAGACATCCCGGCCTCGGAGTTTCGCCGCCAGGCTGGCCGGGCGTACGGCGCCGGGGCCGAAGCGGGCGTTGGCCTTGTCGATGGCCGGTTCGATGGCGAGGCGGTTCTCCCGGACTTGGTCCAGGCTCATCTGGTGTGCGGCGGTGTGGGCGGGGCGGAGTTGTTCGGCGCGCAGGGTGAGGGATCGGACGCGGGCGCGCTGCAGGCCGAGTGCCGCGTAGAGCTCGTAGGCGGCGGCACGGATGTCATCCCCATGTGCTGAGGCTTCGGGCAGGGATCGGGTTCGGGTGCTGGCCGAGTGGTCGGCGTAGCGGGCCGTGAGGAACAGGGCGCCGGCGATCTGCGCCTGTGACCGTAGCCGGGAGGCGAGCTGGTCGCTGAGGCCGAGGAGTACGCGTCGGTGCTGGTCGGGGTCGAGTTCGTCGCGGTCGAAGAGGTGCTCGGAGGTGATGGAGCGGGCGACGGGTTGCGGAGTGACGGGGCGGGGGTCGCGGCCGTGGGCGAGGTCGTACAGGGCCCGGCCCGTGGTCGCCCCCAGCAGCCGCTGGGTCGTGAGCAGCGGCGCGTCGGCGAGGTCTCCGACACGGTGCAGACCGTGCCGGGTCAACGTCTTCACGGTGGCCGGCCCGACGCCGGGCAGTGCGCTGACGGGTTGAGGGCGCAGGAACATGGCGATGTCGTGCGGGTCGGGGCCGATGACGGTGATGTCGCCGGGCGGCGTCACGGCGGCGGCCATGCCGGCCAGCAGCCGATTGCCCGCGATGGCGAGCGTCACCTGGACGCCGTGAAGAGCCACCACCCGTAGGCGGATCAGTTCAGCGATATCCCGGGGGCTGCGGTCGAAATAGCGCAGCGCACCGGTGAGGTCCATCTGCGCACCGTCGGGTTCCAGCGCCTGGACGCGGGGACTGATGTTCTCCAAGAGCTCCAAGAGGTGCTGGTACAGCTCGGGGTCGTCGCGCGCGTTCCCGTGGAAGTGCGCGTGCAGGATGTGGCGCTGTACCGGCTGCATGAGGGTCACCCGCCCGCGCTTCCTGGGCTGGTGTGGCCGAGTCTGGTCAGGTTCGCGGAACGGGTGCCGGCGGGCTGCAGGTCGGCCCACGGGTGCAAGGTGGCGCCGCTGGTTCCGTTGGCGAGGGTGCGCTGCGGGGGCTGGGCGGGGGTGCTTTCGGGACGGGTGGTGTCGCCCAGGAGGCGCAGGACGGCTTCGGGTCCGTCGTCGCGGCGGGCGGCGGCGAGGGCTTCGAGGTCCCAGACCCGGGTGCCGACCACGGTGCGGCGCGGTCCCCGGCGCTGGACGGTGCCGCGGACCAGGAGCAGACCGCTGTGGAAGATGGTGTGGGCACAGGCGGGGTGGGAGTCTTCGAAGAACGCCAGATCGACCAGTCCGGAGCCATCTTCCAACGTCACGAAGATGATGCGCTTGCCGGACGCGATGGGCGGGGTCTGCGTCGAGGCGCGCACCCCCGCCACCAGGACGGTCTGGCCGGATTCGAGGGCGCCCAGGTGGGCGGCGTCGGTGGCGCCGACCTCGCGCAGCAGTCGGTGGTGGTGCTCCATGAGGTGCTGGCTGACATCAATGCTCAGGGTCTCGAGCTCGGCACCCAGCGCTTCGCGGCCGGTCATCTCGGGCAGCCCGCTGGGGGCGGAGCTGGTGCTGATGTCCTGCAGCGGTAGCTGCCCGTCACCCTGGTGGCCTCGGGCGTGGCGGTGTAGTTCGGCGATCTGCAGGAGCAGATCCCGGCGGGTCAACGAGCCACGTAGGGCGTCCAAGGCGCCGACTTCCGCGAGGCGTTCCGCGGTCGGCCGTGCCGGGCGGGCGCGCTGCCACACGTCCTGCAGCGAGGCGTAGGGCTGGGCGGCCACCAGCCGGGCGACCTGGTCGTCGCTGATGCCTTTGACCGCGGACAGCGCCAACCGCACACCCCAGGTTCCGTCGGGCATCGGCTCCACGGTGTGGGTGGCCTGGGAGTGGTTGACGTCGACGCTGAGGACGGGCACGTTGTGGCGGCGGGCGTCCGCGACGATCACCCGCTTCGGCCACATCCCTGGGTCGTGCTCCAGCAGCCCTGCGTACAGGGCAGCGGGATGGTGGGCCTTGAGCCAGGCGGACTGCAGCGCCGGCACCGCGAAGGCGACGGCGTGTGCGCGGCAGAAGCCGTAGGCGCCGAACGATTCGATGATCTCCCACACCTCGTCCAGCACCGCCGGGGTGTAGCCCCGGGCTCCGGCCTCGCGTAGGAACCAGTCGCGCAGTTTCGGCAGCCGGTTCTTGTCGCCCAGGGCGCGGCGGGCGATCTCGGCCAGGGAGCGGTCACAGCCCGTGAGGGTCGCGAGCATGTCGATGATCTGCTCGTGCCAGATCGTCACCCCATAGGTGTCGGCCAGCACCGGTTCAAGATCGGGGTGCGGATAGGCGGGGGCGGCGCCATGGCGGGCGGCGATGTACTGCGCGGGCATCCCGCCGGCGACCGGGCCGGGGCGGAAGAGGCTGATGTCGGCGATGACGTCCTGCGGGTCACGCGGCTGCAGCCGGGCCAGAAGGTCTTGTTGGCCGGGGCTCTCCAGCTGGAACAGGCCGATGGTGTCGGATGCCTGGATCAGCTTGAAGGCGAAGAAGTCATCGAGCGGCACCTGATGGCTGTCGTCGAGATCAATGTGCTGGCCGGTGGTGCGCTGGATCTCGGTGACGGCGTGCGCCATGGCGGACTGCATCCGCACCCCCAGCACATCCAGTTTGATCAGCCCGAGGTCTTCGACGTCCTCCTTGTCGGCCTGCACCATCGGATATCCGCCGGGTGTGGGTTGCACCGGGAGCCGGTTCAGGAGGGTGGCGCTGCTGACGATGACGCCGCACGGGTGCATCGCCATCCCTCGCGGCAGCGCGTCCAGTCCCTCAGCGAGCTCCCACAGCGGCCCGAACTGGCCCGCCACCGCAGCTAGTTCGCGCAGTTCCGGCAGCTCGGCCATCGCTGAGGTGATGTCGCAGGCCCGGATGTGCGGAAAGGATTTCGCGATGCGGTCCACCGTGTGCGGGGCGATACCCAGGGCCATCCCGGTGTCGCGGAGCGCGTGGCGGGCGCGGTAGGTCTCGGGCATGCCGGTGACCGCGACGCGGTCCGTGCCGAAGCGTTCGATGATGCGGTCATAGACGTCCAGGCGGCGGGCGGACTCCACATCGATGTCGATGTCCGGCAGCGAGGTACGTCGAGGGTTGAGGAACCGTTCGAAGAGCAGGTGATGTTCCAGCGGGTTGGCGGTGGCGATGTACAGGGCGTGATTGACCATCGACCCGGCCCCCGAACCACGGGCAGCCACCCGAATGCCCATCTCCCGCACATCGGCGACCACGGCCGCGACGGTGAGGAAGTACGTGTCGTACTGCAGGCCCGCGATGACCGCCAGCTCCTCCTGAAGCCTCTGCACCGCGGCCGGATCGCGGTCCAGGCCGCGTCGGACCATGCCCGCCTCACACCGCTCCCGCAGCAACGCCGCCGCCTCAGCAGGACCGGTACCCGCGCCGACCACGCCCGGCTCGGGAAAGTGCGGGGTGCCCAGCCCCAGATCGGCCACCGGATCGACCCGGCACCGCACCGCCGTGCCTGCGGTCTCCGCCATCAGCTGCTGTGCGCGCTCCGGCCCGGCACCGGCGGCTTCGGCGATGCGGTCGGCGGCCGCGGTCATTGATGCCGCGTCCTTCAGCCACCGCTCCCCCGTGTCGAGGCGCCGGCGGTCGATGGGGCGCAGCAGCCGGGCGGCGTCCAGGACGTCCGCGAGGCGGTGCTGGTCGCGGTCGGCGTAGCGGACCGCATTGGTGAGCACAGCCGGGATGGTGAGCCGGTCGGCCAGAGTCAGGGTGCGGCCGGCCAGCCGCAGCGAACCGGGTCCGGTGCCCTGCAGCCCGAACCACACCACCTCCATCCGCAGGTTGTCGCCGGCCAGGTCCCGCCACGGGGCGAGGAGCTGCTCGGCCAGGTCCTCACGGCCGGCGGTCAGGGCGCGGACGGGTTCGGAGACCGGGCCGAGCAGAACCGTCAGCCCCTCCCCCGCGTGCTGCCCCAGGGCCGACCAGGACACCACCGGCAGGCCCGCGACCGTATCCGCGTACGCGGCGGAGATCAGGCGGCACAGGCGCGCCCACCCGTCGGCGTTCTGCGCCAGCAGCGTCACTCGCAGGGGCGCCTCCACCACATGGGCACCGCCGCGCACGGGGGTCCGACGACGAAGCTGTGCCCCGAGGGGCGCCTCGCAGTGAGGTGCGACGGCGATGTCGACGCCGAAGATCGGGCGGACGCCGCGGGCGTCGCAGGCCTTGGCGAACCGTACGGCGCCGGTGACATTGTCACGGTCCGTGAGCGCCAGCGCACCCATGCCGCGCTCCGCCGCCCGGCGCACGAGGTGATCGACGTGCGCGGCACCGTAGCGGGCCGAATAGCCCGACGTGGCGTGGAGGTGCGTAAACGACGACATCCGCACCTCCAGTGCTCACCCACACGCCCTCCCCACCGGAAGCACTCCGTCGCATCTCCACCATAACCCCCCATCCGTACATTCGTTCGATTGAGACTCTCTGTCACCACTCGCATCAGCTTGGCCATGGGACTGCAGTGCGGTCGCGGGGCGACTGCGGCGGTCGTAGCGTCGACACATGAGCCGCTCAGCTGAGGGAACGGTGCGATGAAGCCGCTGTGGTCCGGGACGGTCAGCTTCGGCCTGGTGTCCATCCCGGTGCGCCTCGGGTCGACGGTCAGCAGCCACAAGATCCCGTTCCGGCAGATGCACAAGGCGGACCACGGTCCGGTGCGGTACCGCAAGAAGTGCGAACTGGACGACACGGTCCTGAACCCGGACGAGATCGGCCGCGCCTACGAGACCGCCGACGGCACGCTGGTGGAGATCACGGACGACGAGCTCGCCGCCATGCCGCTGCCCACCGCGAAGACCATCGAGATCAGCGGCTTCCTCGACATGGCCGACGTCCCCATCGCCCAGTACAACAGCCCGTACGTCCTGCAACCCGGCCCCGGCGGGGACAAACCGTACGTCCTGATGCGCCAGGCCCTGGCCCGGTCCGGGAAGGCCGCCGTGGGGAAGGTGGCACTGCACAACAAGGAACACCTCGTGCTGATCTACGCCTACGAGGACGTCCTGATCGCGCACACCCTGCACTGGCCCGACGAGATGAAGTCACCGGCCGAGGCAGCACCCACCGGAAAGGTGGAACTCGCCGACAACGAGATCAAAGCCGCCATCGCCCTGATCGACGCCTTGGGCGAAGCCGACCTGGACGCCTACGAGGACCGGTACACCGCTGCGGTGGCGGACCTGGTGCGGGCCAAGGTCGACGGCGCCGAAGTCACTCCTGCCGGCACCCCCGCGCCCGCGGCCGGGAAGGTCGTGGACCTGATGCAGGCACTGGAAGCCAGCCTCGCCCAGGCCAAGGAGAACCGCGGCGAAGACGCCACGGTCCACGACATCGCCCCCGCGAAGAAGACCGCCAAGAAGGCGCCGGCGAAGAAGACCGCTGCCAGCCACGCCTCCACGTCCGACACCCACAGCCGCACGCGCAGCACACCCAAGGCCGGCGGCGAGGGAAAGAAGTCGACCGCGAAGAAGGCAGCCAAGAGGGCCCCGGCGAAGAAGGCTGTTGCGCGCAAACGCAGTGCCTGATGCCTACGGTCAGTACCCCGTGAGGGTCGACGAGCCCAGCAAGTTTCCGGGGCAGGTCGCCGCGTGAAGGCAGCGGACCATGCCGTCCGCACCCACAGTTGGCTGCCCCAAGGCTCCCCACCTCCTGACGGCCTGCCCCTCCTCAGGCAGGATCAGTGCTGGTGCAGTTCCGGGCGCATCGGCGAAGTCCCACTGTCGCCCACCTCGCCGGCCCCCAACTCCTCGACCGGATCCTCACCCAACTCCCCACCGGATACGCCCTCCTGTTCGGCCGCGACGCGCTCACCCAAGCCCCCCAGGCGGTGTCTTCAAACGGTCTTGAGTGATGGATCATGGTCGGGTGATACGTCGACATGACCTGTCTGATGCGAGTGGGAGTTCGTCCAGCCGCTGCTGCCGGTGTCGCTGCAGGGCAGGAAGCGGATGGACGACCGTACGGTGCTCAACGGCATCGTGTGGAAGTTCCGCACCGGAACAGCGTGGACGACCGCGCGACAATCGCCCAGCTACGGCGTCCCGGTGCAGCCCGCCGGAAAACCGGCGAGCCGCACCGGCAGACCTGGGTCAGTTCCAGGACCACATCTGCCATGCCCCGCCGTTGCAGGGGAACCACATCGCCTGCCTGCTCTGCCCGCCATCCAGGCACTTGGACGCGTCGTGTGCCCAGCGGAAGCGGTAGTAGGTACGTCCGTCGACGGTGCCCGCCTTCTCGACGGTCCACCTCTGCCAGTCGCCGCCGTTGCACGAGAACAGGCCCGAGCTCTGTCCACCGTCGAGGCACTGGCCCGCGTTGTCGCTCAGTTGGTAGGTGCTGTCAGTAGTCGGGGCAATGTCCCGCCAGATCTGCACCGGGGAGCCGTTGCAGCCCCAGGTGCTGACCCAACCGCCGCCCCCGTCAAGACACTCGCTCTTCGCGAGGTTGTACATCTCGCCGTTCCGCCAGGCGGCGCTGGCACTGCCCGCCGTAGCGGCGGTGACGCCGCCGGCAAGTGCGAGCGTGGCGGCGGCCGTGGCAAGGACGCGTCGGGTAGTTCGGAGCTTGAGCATGGTGCTGGTCTCCTCAATCTGACGAATCGTGCGCTGATGGGTCTCTGCAGATGCTTCCGGTCGCACCGGGCAGGCGTGGCAGGCAACTCGGTTGGGCCTCGGCCAGCGGAGCGAACCCAAGGAGCACCTGGAGCGACCGCAAGTAATGGCGTGTCGCCGCTGGTCAGAGGTCGCGTCCCCCGAAAGGAAACGCACCCCCGTTGCCCAGCCGAAAAGTACGAAAGACGAGTCGTGCCTGGCATTGATCAATCCGGCCACCTCCCCTGGTCGCCTCAAGCGCGGAATCCGAAGGCACGCTCCGCACGCATAGCCCGCCTATTGGTCTTCGGTGAGCACCGCTACGGAGACGCTATGGACACGTGTCCGTCGGCCGTCCTGGATTCGTCCTTGATTCGTCCTAGGCGGTGTCTTCAAACAATCTTGAGTAGTGGATCATGGTCGGGTGATACGTCGACATGAACTGTCCGATACCGAGTGGGAGTTCGTCTGTCCGCTGTTGCCGGTGGCGTCGTGGATCGACCATGCCCCTGGCCCCCGCACAACTCGGACGCAGCCCGTGCCGCCGCGCCTGCCCGCCCGGAGGCCATGGCCCGCGAGCCGTGGCTGGCGGTCGGCGACGTCGCTTGGCTCGACCACAGGCGCCGGCCGGTTGCCGGGCATGAGGACCTACCCGCGGAGCGGCTGTGCCGTGACGCGGTAGTGGGAACCGCAACAGCCCGGTGACTTGCATCTGTTCGAGCGACGGACCACCGGAGTTGGAGCCGACGGAGGATCGCGGGATGATCTTCTCCGGTCCGGCCGCGATAAGGTCGGCACAACCCTCGAAAGCAGATGCGAATGGTTGTCTCCCTCGGCGCGGTCGCCGCAGTGGCCGCGATGGAACTGGGCATGGCCCTCATCCCCGGCCCGAACATGATCTACTTGGCCTCACGGTCGATCACCCAGGGCCGCCGCGCCGGGCTGATCTCCTTGGCCGGGGTCGCGGTCGGCTTCCTGGTCTACCTCGCAGTGGCCACCGCCGGCCTGGCCACGATCTTCGCCGTAGTGCCGGCCCTCTACACCGTCCTCAAAGCAGGCGGAGCCGCCTACCTGCTCTACCTTGCCTGGCAGGCAGTCCGGCCCGGTGGCGCCTCGGCGTTCGCACCCAAGGAGCTGGCCGCAGACCGGCCGCGCCGGCTGTTCACGATGGGGCTTGTCACCAACCTCCTCAACCCCAAGATCGCCATCCTGTACGTGTCGCTGCTCCCCCAGTTCATCGACCCGGCGCGAGGGCACGTAGCCGCGCAGAGTTTCCTGCTGGGCCTCGTACAGGTCACGATCGGGATCACCGTCAACTGCACGGTCATGCTGGCGGCCGGCACGATCGCGGGCTTCCTCGGCCGGCGGCCCGCCTGGCTGCGAGTCCAGCGGTACCTGATGGGCACCGTACTGGCGGGGCTGGCCGTACACATCGCTGCCGACCGCTCCAAAGCGCTGGTCCCAGCCTGACCCCACTCAAGGCCGGGCGCGGTCCCCAGGTGAGCGGGTCACCCACGCCGAACAGGTGGTGGAGGCGATCGTGCCGCAGCCTGATGTGGACAGTCGCGGCAGTCGCCTGTGGTTCGCGTTCCCGGCCGCCGCCGCGTTCCCGGCCGCCCACCTCGTCTCGCCGCAGCCGGCCGGCATCCCGATCGGCAGAATCGTGGACCACGACGGACCTCACGCGGTCATGACCGGCGGGTCCGTCCTGGCGGTGTCGTCTGTCCTAGTGATCGCTGCCGCCTCGAGCCTGGGGACTCACCGTCGCCTGCGTCCGGATGGAACCGCATGCCCTGGGGGGAGACGAATTCGCCCTCCCACGGCAGGACGCCCGGCGAGGTCCGCGATTGCCACGTCGACTTGGGCGGAGGCCGAGAGAGCCCGAAGTTCACCCACTGCTGCAGCCCGCCCGGTCGGTCCTGGGTGCGGAATAGTTGTCGCGGGCCGGCCGCCAACTCCCGGAACTCAGGCGGCTGCCCGCCTATTGACGCTGCATACCCACGGTGATTCACTTCCAGCCTGAGAGCGCTCTCCCGCGGCTGAGGGACCAGCCGCGGCCGCCCCATCCACCACGTCCAGGGAGAGCTGTGTCTGTCATTCCCACTCGCCGTACCGTGCTGCGCGGCGCTGCCGTCGCCGCTGCGATACCGCTGGCCGGCGGCATCTCCGCCGGATCGGCATTCGCGTCGTCGTCCGCGTCCGCCTCGTCGTCGCACGAGCCCGGAAACGTTTACGGTCACAGCGCCGCAGCACTCGGCCCGAACGTCCTGGTCTTCGACCCGTCCATGGGCGACGCCGCGATCCAGGCCAAGGTCGACGCCGTGTTCGCCCTCCAGGAGTCCAACCAGTTCGGCAGCGAGCGCTTCGCCTTGGCCTTCCGGCCTGGCACGTACAACGTCGACATCAACGTCGGCTTCTACACCCACGTCCTCGGCCTCGGCGCCGCCCCCGGCGACGTGGTGATCAACGGTCATGTCACGGTCGACGCCCAGTGGTTCGAGGGCAACGGCACGCAGAACTTCTGGCGCGCCGCGGAGAACCTGACCATCGTGCCGCCGGACGGCCTCAACCGCTGGGCTGTCGCCCAGGCGTGCCCGCTGCGCCGGGTCCACATCAAGGGCAACGCCACCCTGTGGCCGAGCCCGCCCGGCAACCGGTGGTCCAGCGGCGGCTACCTGGCCGACAGCGTGGTGGACGGCTATGTCGAGTCCGGCTCGCAGCAGCAGTGGCTGTCCCGCAACGACACCATCGGCAGCTGGACCGGCGCCAACTGGAACATGGTCTTCGTCGGCGTCCAGGGCGCACCCGCACAGTCCTTCCCGACGCCGCCCCACACCACCATCGACCGCACCCCGGTCGTCCGCGAGAAGCCGTTCCTGACCGTGGACCGGCACGGCTCCTACCAGGTCTTCGTGCCCGCGCTGCGACGTAACTCCACCGGCACCACCTGGGCGAGCGGACCGGCCGCGGGCCGCACCATCGCACTGTCCCGCTTCTTCGTGGCCAAGCCCGGCGACTCCGCCGCCGAGATCAACCGCGCGCTGGAACACGGGCAGCACCTGCTGTTCACCCCCGGCATCTACAACCTGTCCTCGACGATCCGCGTCACCCGCCCCGGCACGGTCGTGCTGGGCCTGGGCTACACGACGCTGCGCTCGACACACGGCAATACGCTCATCGAGGTCGCCGACGTCAGCGGCGTCACCGTCGCCGGTGTGCTCGTCGAGGCGGCCTCGGCGCACACCCCGGTGCTGCTGCGGGTCGGCAAGGGGCGCAGCCGGCGCCGCCACGACTCCGACCCCACCGCACTCTTCGACGTCTTCGCCCGGATCGGCGGCGCCATCGCCGGCGGCGCCGGCGTCAGCGTGCAGATCGACAGCAACGACGTCTTCTGCGACCACCTGTGGCTGTGGCGCGCCGACCACGGCCTGGACGACACGGTCGGCTGGGCGGTCAACCCCGCCGACACCGGCTTCCTGGTCAACGGCGACCACGTCACCACGTACGGGCTGTTCGTGGAGCACTACCAGAAGTACGAAGTGCTGTGGAACGGCGACCACGGCCGCACGTACTTCTTCCAGAACGAGCACCCGTACGACGTGCCCACCCAGAGCGCCTGGGTGCACGGCTCCACCAAGGGCTACGCCGCCTACAAGGTCGCCGACCGGGTCAGGGAGCACCACGCCTGGGGTCTGGGCAGCTACTGCTTCTTCAACCTCAACGCGGACATCTACACCGACCGCGCCTATGAGGTCCCCGATTCGCCCGGCGTCGTCTTCACCGACCTGATGACCGTCTGCCTCAACGGCGCGGGCGGTGGCGGCATCGTGCACTGCATCAACAACGCCGGCGACCCCGTCCAGAACGGCTTCGGGACATACAACATGAAGGCGTACGGCAACGGCGAGAGCGTCGTCTGACGCCCTTCATCGCGCCAACGAACGCCGCGGGCGGGCTCCTCGAAGGGGCCCGCCCGCGCTGGCGGCGGGGGGCAGTTCGGGGCTGACGTAGGTCAATCGCTCCCCATGGATCGCGTCGCAGGGCTCTGGTCCAGCCGATCGCCAAAGGGGACCACGATCGCGCCGTCAGCCACAGCCACTCCGTCTTCCGGCCTCAACGGCAACGACGATATCGAGCTGGACGTGCCGGGAGCGGCGACGGATGGGCAGCGCGGCAGCGCCTGAGGACCCCGCCAGCGCGTCGTGCCGATTGGCGGCCACTGCCCTGCCCGCAGAGGCTGCCCGTGCGGCGGGGCGGCCCGGCGGGCTACTTCGCGAGGAACGCTTCGGCCTCGCACTTCTTGGCCCATGTGAACGCGTTGTCGTTCACGCTTGAGTCGTCGAACGCGAGCAATCCGTCGTCCTGGACGGTGGCTTTGACGTTGTGGGAGCGCAGGCAACTCACCCAGCGGTCCGCTTTCTCCCGGAATTCCGGATCCTCTCTGGCGGCCCGCATTTCCAGGAGTTCAGGCTCCTTGCTGCCGCAGGTCTTCTGGGCTTCCGCGTACGCCGCGTCCTGGCGCAACGGCCCTTTCCAGGTGCCGTCCGAATTCTTCAACATCGTGAGCCCTTTCCTGGCCAGGCAGTCCATCCATACCTGGTTCACCCGGTCCGACTCCTCCTCGGATGTGTCGGGCCTGATGAGGGGCCGCTCGGTCTGCGCCGATGGCGATGACGACGCCGAGGGCGCCTTGTTGGGGACGGCTACGCTGGCGACTGCCGTTTCGCGCGCCTCCTCGGTCGATTCCGCCCCGCCTCCGCATGCCCCGAGCAGGCCTATCGAGGTGAGCGCGGCGACGATTGCTCGCAGGCGCGCGGCGCCTGGTGAAGGGGGCGCATCGGCAGTGTGCATGGTGTGATCCTCTCCGGTGTGTTCGATGAATCCATAGGGGTGCGGTGGGGATATGTGGTGCCCGGGCGACTGCCGCGCGGTCCGGCCGCCGGGCGAGGTGTCATGCCGAGGCCAGAGCCGCGGTCGGGGACAGCCGGGAGGCGCGGACGGCCGGATAGACGCCGGCGACGATTCCGACGAGTACCGCGCCGCAGAGCCCGGCGCTCACCGCGGGGAGCGGGATGGCCGGCGGCCAGTCCTCGTATGCCGCGTAGCCGATGGTGCCGAGCACTCCGAAAATGATCCCGGCAAGGCCGCCGAGGCCGGACAGCACGATGGATTCGGTGAGGAACTGGCTGCGGATCTGACCCCGGTTGGCGCCCAGCGCGCGGCGTAGTCCGATCTCGCGGCGGCGTTCCAGGACGGAGATCACCATGGTGTTGGCGACACCGATACCGCCGACCAGCAGCGCGACACCGGCCAGGCCGATGAACAGCCCGGAGAAGGTGGCCTCGGTGGAGCGCTTCGCGGCCAGGGCGTCCGACGGTCTGCTGACCAGTACCTGGCTCGGGGAGAGCGGGTCGATCGTGGCGGGGAGTACCGCGTGCACGTCTTCGATCGCCGCCTCCTGCGCCTGGATGAACAGCTGCGTCGGGCGGCGGTCGAAGCCGAGCGCGGTGTGGGCTGACTCCCAGCCGATCAGGACGGCGCGGTCGATCTCCGGGGCCAGCGGGACGGTCCGCAGGATCCCGATCACGCTGAACCACCGCTCGTTGATCAGTACGAGCGGCGGGCTCTCACCGGGGCGCGGATCGGGGAAGCCCAGCCGGGCCGCCGCGACCGTGCCGAGCACGGCGGTGGGAATCGTCCCGGTGGCCTCGGAGAGGTAGCGGCCGGAGCGGACCCGCGCGTTGACCAGGTCCAGGAGGTTGGACTGGGCTGCGAGCACGGTCAGTCCTGAGGCGTCCAGCGGGCCCTGCCGGTCGGTGCGGCGCACCACGGCATGGGTGTTGGCCACGGCGGTCACGGCCTTCACGGGACCGATGCGTCTGACCATCGCGACCGACTCGGCGGGGAACGCGACCGGCCGGCCGTTCGAGGCTTGGCTGTCAGCGACCGCCTGCAACCTGTCGGTGCCCAGCGCGGTCAGCTCCGCGTCCAGGGCCTTCTGGCTGGAGGCCGGGATGCCGGTGACCACGATCATGGTGGCGATGCCGATGGAGATGCCGAGGGCGGACAGCGCCGCCCGCATCCGCCGGGTGTGGATGCCGATCAGCCCGAGCCGCAGCAGATCGGCGGGCGAGAGCCGGACGGGCCGGTGCAGCGGGGTGGTCGCGGAGCGCTTGCGCGGGCTCGTCGGCAGGTCGCGCATCGAGCCGCGCCGTGGGGTCGGCTTCACGGCGCGACCCCGATGGTGTCCGGGTCAGCGGTGCAGGGGCCGTCGGCGGTGTCGGTGACGATGCGGCCGTCCTGGATCTCCACCCGCCGCGGCAGTCGCGCGGCGATGTCCCGGTCGTGGGTGATGAGCGCGATCGTGGTCCCCTCCTCATTGAGCTGGGTGAGCAGTTCCAGCACGGCGCGCCCGTTAACGGTGTCCAGCGCGCCGGTCGGCTCGTCCGCGAGAACGAGCGTGGGCTCGTGGACGAGGGCCCGCGCGATGGCCACCCGCTGCCGTTCGCCGCCGGAGAGCTGGTGCGGCCGGTGACCGGCGCGGTGGGCCAGTCCGACCCGCTCCAGCGCGGCGAGCGCGAGCGGGCGGCGCCGCTTCCTCGGCACCCCGGCGTAGAGCAGGCCGGTGGCCACGTTCTCGGTGGCGGTCAGCCCCTCGGACAGGTGGAACTGCTGGAAGACGAAGCCGAGCCAGCGTCCCCGCAGTGCGGACAGCTGCCGGTCCGGCAGCGTGGTGACGTCCTGGCCGGCGATCACGACGCTGCCGCGGGTCGGCCGGTCGAGGGTGCCCATGATGTTCAGCAGCGTGGACTTGCCAGAGCCGGACGGGCCGACGATGGCGAGCAGTTCGCCGTCCTGTATCTCCAGGGAGACCCCGGCCAGGGCGCTGACCCCGCCGGGGTACTCGACCGCGGCGTCGCGGACCGACAGTACCGAAGTGCCCAGGGCCGTCACGACGACGTCACCACCTGGGTGCCCTCGGCGATCCCGTCCCCGCTGATCTCGGCCATCCCCTTGGCGATCAGGCCGGTCTTCACCGCGACCGTCCGCCCGTCGGCGGTGCGCAGCCCGTAGCCGCCTTCGCGGAGCGCGAGCAACGCGGCGACCGGAACGGCGAGCACTCCGGGCCGCGTCTCGGAGACGAACTCCACCTGGACCGGCCCCGAGTCGAGCTTCTTCACCTTGCCTGGGTCGGTGAACGAGACCGTGACGGTGACCTTCGCCGGTCCGCCGTTCCCGTTCGCCGACTGCTCGGCATCGGTGCCGATGTCGGTCACCTTGCCGGCGGTCGAGGTGCCGTCGGGGAGTTTCACGGTCACCGGGTCGGCGCGTTTGATGGAGCCCGCCTGGGAGGCGTCCACCGGCACGGTCACGGCCTTGGCCGTCGAGGTCACCTTCAACAGCGGTGCGGCGACCGGGTCGCCCACCTGGGCAGCGGCACTCTCCACACGGACCGCACCGCTGAGCACCGCTACGTCACCGGGCTCGATCACACCGGTGGACGGCACTCCTTGGGCGGTCTGCCAGCACTTGATCGCGGCCACCAGAGCCCGGGTGAGTACGCCGTCCCCGGACTTGACGCGCACCTGCGTGACCGTACCGGGGCTTCCGGTAGGCCCCGTCCCGGTCGTGGCCCCGCCGCGGCCGGTCGCGGACGGCCGGGGGGCCGGGCTTCCGCCACTGGGTGTCCCCTTGCCGGGGGCGGGTGAGGGCTTGGCCGAGGCGGTCCCGTCCGGCGCCGCGTCCGGCCCGCCGCCCGCCGATGCCGTACCGTCCGCCGGAGCGGTCACGGTGACGACCTGTCCTGGCGAGGGCTGGACCCCGATGTCGTACGTCAGGGCCCGCAGGTTCTCGGCGATCACTTTCACATCCCGCCCGACCGTGTTCTGGCCCGCGAGGCGCCGGTAGAGCGGCACGGCGCCGTAGAAGACCGGCACCGCGCGGTCGTCGACCCGATAGAGCACCTGGCCCTGGGCCACTGTGCTCCCACCGGGGGCCAGCCATGTCACGATGCCGCCCCCCGCCCCCTTGACGGTCTGCGGCTTGCCGTAGCCGAGCGTTCCGTCGAGGGACCGGCTGTCGGAGAGATCCATCCGGACGACCTTGACCGTACCCGCCGACGGATCCGCCTTGGACGGTGTGGAATTGCCGCCTTCCCCCCACGGCACACCCACCGCGATTCCGGCCCCCGCCAGCCCCGTCATCAGCACGGCGGCGACGATCCGGACACGGCGGCGCCGGCTCCCTGGCGCACTGGCGCCGATGGTGGTGGGGTCCTCCTCCGTTCCGGTGGCGGGTTCCGCCTCTGAGCGGGTCACTGCGAGAGCCCCGCGGCGATGGGGCCAAGAGGCACTCCTGCCGCGCCGCCGGAACGCCGGCCCTCGTCCGTCGCGCGGGTGCGGCCCCGGACGGGACGCCACACGGGCGGCGCGGCGGCTTGAGCGATGTCGCGGATCATTGAAGACGACTCCCAGAGTGACGCGGACACTGCCACCGGGTGCACGGACGCATCACGCGGTCCCAGGTGGTCGGAGTCGGGCCGGGGCCCGGCTCCGGGTATGGGCTCGACGATGCCGGACCGGATTCAGGGCGCCCGGCGGCTCCGGCCGGACCTGCTCCTGCTGGACGTGATGATGCCGAAGGTCGACGGCCTCGACGTGTGCCGGATCCTGCGCCAGGAGTCCGCCATGCCGGTACTGATACTGACCGCCAGCTCCACCGAGGAGGACCTGCTGATCGGTCTCGACCTCGGTGCCGACGACTACATGACCAAGCCCTACAGCCCACGCGAGTTGATGGCCAGGATCCGGACCCTGCTGCGACGGGTCGAACGCGCCGCGCCCCCGGACGACGGAGTCCTGAAAGTGGGCGCGATCACGGTGAACCCGCTCCGCCACGAAGTGCGGGCGCCCTCCGGAGAACTCGTCACCTGCACCCGTGGCGAGTTCACGATCCTGTCGGCCATGGCAGCCGAGCCCGGCCGGGTGTTCACCCGCAAGCAACTCCTGGAGCGCACCCGGGGCTGGGACGTCTCCTCGACCGATCGCACCGTCGACATGTACATAATGAACCTGCGCAAGAAGCTGGAGCCCGACCCGCGCCGCCCCGTTCACCTGGTGACCGTCTACGGCGTCGGCTACAAGCTGACCGCAGGACCCGACCCCAGCAGGCGATGACGTGGGCCGTTTCGGGGTACCGCTGCACACCAGCCTCTTCGCCCGGCTGCTCTTCGCATCCCTGCTGGTCGCGATCTGCTCGGTGGCCGCGACCACCTGGCTCGCCGTCACCACCACCACACGAGCGATCAACACGGAGCAGGGCCGGTCGTCGAAGGCCGACGCCCGCATCTACGACGCCCTGATCGGCTACTCGGCCACCCACACCGACTGGGGCGGGGTTCAGGGACTGGTCCGCGAGCTGGCAGCGGGAACCGGCAGGGCGATCACCCTCACGACCTCCGCCCGTACCCGCATCGCGAGCTCGGAATCGACGGTCCTCCTTCCGGACAAGCCATCCGCCTCCATCGACCCGCTGCGACTCGATCCGGTCCTGTCCCAGGAGAGCGACGGCCCCATCGACCCGCGCGCGGTCGGCCCCTTTCTCCTGGAACAAAAGGAGCAGGACCAGGAGCGGTTGAGAGTGCGCAAGATCACCGACTGCCTGACCTCCAGGCAGATCGCCGCCAAGGCCGTCCTCCTGCCCAGCAGACGTTTCACGATCCAGCTCACCGGGCCCGAAGCCGACAGCCGGGCGAAGCTGGCGAAGGACTGCGGCATCGACCTGCTCAAGCTGCCGTTCGGATCGGAGGAACTGCCGCTCACCCAGGTCGGCGAACTGGCCTCGGAGTGTCTGCGACAGCAGGCCAGACCACCTGTCGAGGTGTTCCCTGACTTCTCCTGGCGCTTCCGCGGGAACAGCGACAAGGAGAACTCGGACCGCGCCGCACAGGAGTGCGTGAACGACGGCCGCCGACAGCAACTCCGCCCCTACGTCTCGCCCCCCGTTCTGCTGTTCGTCTCCGATCGCGGAAATCCGGGCGGAACCTCCATCGAACTGTCGGCGGCGAACACCCTTCGGATCTCGGGCGCCGCGGGCATCGTCCTCACCGTCGCCTGCGCCGTGACCGTCCTGCTGGGCCTCCGGCTGGTCCGCCCGCTGCGCGCCTTGATCGCGGCGGCCCAGCGCCCGGCCGACGAGGCGGTGCGGGTCCCGGTGCTGACCCAGGACGAGATCGGACGTGTCGCCGTGGCCTTCAACGACCTCGCCGAGCGCAGGGAGACCCTGGAACGGCAACGCAGAGCCATGGTCAGCGACGTAGCACACGAGCTGCGCACCCCGCTGACCAACATCCGCAGCTGGCTGGAGGCGGCCCAGGACGGTCTCACACCGGCCGACCACCATCTGCTCGCCCTTCTGCTGGACGAGGCGATGCTGCTCCACCACATCATCGACGACCTGCGCGACCTCGCCGCGGCCGAAGCCGGAAGCCTCGTACTGCACCGTGAAGGGCTCCAGGTCCGTCAGGTACTGGAGCAGGTGGCAGCGGCCCATCACGGGGCCGCCGGCCCGGCAGGCGTCGCGCTGTTCATCGACGCCGCAGAGCAATTGGAGGTGTACGCCGACCCGGTGCGACTGCGTCAAGTGATCAGCAACCTCGTCTCCAACGCGATCAGGCACACACCGAACGGGGGCCGCGTCGTGCTGCGATCCCGTGTGGAGGGCGACGAACTGCTCATGGAAATCGCCGACTCCGGGAGTGGCATCGACCCGGCAGATCTGCCGCATGTCTTCGACCGGTTCTGGCGTGCGGACAAGTCCCGCACCCGGCAGACCGGCGGCAGCGGCCTGGGCCTGGCCATCACCCGCAAGCTGACCGAGGCGCACGACGGAACAGTGTCGGTGACGAGCGCTCCCGGCCTCGGCTCCGTCTTCACGGTCCGGGTGCCACGGTAGAAGCGGGGTTGTGGGACAGCCCTCAGGAGGTTCGGCGGGGGCTCCTTCGCACCGGATCCGATCGGCTGAGCGCGTTGCCGCGCTGTCGGCATCACGGTCCTGGACCTGGCCGTGGCGCGAGAGCAGACGTGGGATGCCGCAGGCTCAATATGCGGCGCACCTCAATCCGCCCGTCCGGATGGGGTGATCGCGGCCACTACGGCAGCGGCGGCCGGCCGCCGAAGTTCGACCCGCAGAATGACAAGGCTTGCGTAGATCGCGATGATCTCGGTCCGGGCCAAGAAGCAGCTTTCGCATGCAGCCGCATGCTGGTCGAAGTCCTTGAAGGCTCCGTATTTGACGTTGTCGTTCAGCACGGCGACCAGGTGACGGCAGTCCCGGCTGGGGGCCTGCGCGGCATAGGTACGGAGGTACGCCTCGTAGAGGCCACCGAGGGCTCGAGCGGACGGGGGTCCGCTGTGTCGGGGCTCAGTTCCGGTAGGGGTGTAGTGAGTCCGGCTTGTCTCCCGAGGGTGTGCAACAGGATTCTCTGCGACAGTTCGGGCAGGTTATGGAAGGCCTGCATCATGGGCGATTCGACTTCGTCAACCGCCGGCTCGGACACAGATCTCCTCCTGCGTAGGTGGGCTCTCCGGGTGGGCCCGGACTCCGCGGACAGGGCGTCCCCGCTCGGCAAATTGCGCCTTGGGTAGGGCCGGTCCCCAGGTGCCCGCAGAGAATCGACCTGTGAGTTGGGGACCTGCCTTCGTGGGCGGGGCCGGGCCGGGCAGTCCGCTGCCCGACCCGGCCCGGGTCCGAAAACCGGGCCCGAGAACAGCGTCAGCGGGCGCGATATGTGTAGACGGCGGTGGAGGCGGCGCACTCGCCGGGCGGGATCATCTCGACCCGCAGGGTGCGAGTGCGGGCGTCGTAGTCCACGCCTTCGGTCTCGAACCCGGTTCCCGCGCAGGCGGAGCGCTGCGGGAGCGGGAGGATGACGGAGACGTGGCCAGTGACGGGCTTGCCGTCGAGTGCCCGGCCGAGGTCCACCTGGAACAGCGGGCGCTCCACCGGCCACAGCGACAGGGTGCTGTCGTCGGAGGCGCACACCAGGCGCCTCGCCGAGACGAAGTCGCAGCCCTGGATGTCCCGTACGGGGTGGTCCAGGGAGATCCGGCCTGCCTCGGGAAGCTCGCCGCCACCCGCGGGCGCCCGGGTGTTGAAGACCGGTGCGGGAAAGACCAGGAGTCGGTCCTGCTGGTCCCACTCGCCCGAGACCAGCCACTGCGCGTCGGGGGAAACGGCGGCGAAGGAGTTGTTCATCCGCTCGTCGCCTTGGAGCTGATGCGTGTAGACGAGGCGCTTCCCGCCCGGGGTGGTGACGGCGAACATCTTGGCTGTCGTACCGCCATTGCCCTGGTAGGCGTCGAAGATGTGCTGGCGGGCGATCTCCGGGTCGCCGATGTGGGTCCAGCCCTGGTCTCTGAGGTCCTGGGGGATGGAGCCGCCGCCCCGGAAGAGCAGGCTGTGGTTGCTCCAGGACGCCAGGCCCTGCCCACCGGCCTGCGAGTCGACATACGAGACACCGGTCTCGGTCCACCGGTCAGCGGACGGGGAACAGGAGGCGACAGCGGTCGCCGTTCCACTGGCGGTGGCCAGGGCGAGTGCCCCGAGGAGTACGAGGAACTTCTTCATGGTTTTTCAGACCTTCGTCTCAGTAGAGAGGGGGTTGGTGCAGAACCACGTGTCGAGCCAGGGGTTGCCGTGGCCCGGCACGTGCGGAATCGGTCCGTTGGGGTCGGTCGAGGCGCCCCGGCATCCCGCCCGTTGCGCTTGCCGGCGCTGCCGCGCAGCCAGGGATGATGCTGTGCGGGCATGGCGGGTGTCTCTCTCCTCTTCGGGGGAACGGCGGGTGCTGGAGCGACAAGGAGGGTCCAGTCCGTGCGGTGGGTGCCCCGGCGCGACATGACGCGCCGGCAGGGGCGGGAGCCACATGGGGCGGGCTGAAGTCACCGTGGGCGACGCGGGTGTGGATCACCGGCAGTCGAGCGATATCGGTTCGCCGTGGTGCCCGGCAGCGCCATCACACAAGTGCCGCCGAAGAGCGACGCGGCCGCACCCGGAGCGGCTCGCACACGAGCGGGTCAGCACCTGTCACGAGAGCGCTCCGCTTCAGCGCTCAGTGGGCCGCTTCCGATCGGTGCGTGCCATCGGCTAAGACTCGGCCGGGAATTCTCATGCGCTTCATACCTTGCGGTCCGGTCGTCCAGTCGGGGTGGAGCAGCCTGCGCGCGATGGAGACGCCGACTTTCGAGATGCCGCCGAAATCCCTCCGCATGTCCGGCGGTGGCCTCCGACAGCCCCTCCCTTCACGTACACGCAACGGCCGGCCGCCCCACGGGGCGGCTGTCGGCCGGCGTCTGCAGCCTCCCGTAGCTCCGTACCTTCCGGGTGAATCGCCCCTTACTGTCAGGGGCGAGCCAGATGGCCGTCCGACGCCCGCTGGAGCGGCACCTACGGGTTGTCGAGAGAGCGTGCCTGAGGCGCAGCAGCACACCGCTGAGGGTGTCACCGTCCTTCCGGTTGCCGGGGATCATGGCACGAGCAGTGGTTCAACGGGCGGCACCTTCGCTGGCCCAGTCACGGGTCCGCCGGTGCGGAGCGCCTTGTCAGAGCTCCCTGAGAGACTTCCGACCATGACCTCGATTGATCATGAAGTGCGTACGTCGTGGGATCGCATCGATGCCTGGTTCAGGGACCGCCTCCACAAGCCCCCCATAAGACCGGCTGCGGACGAGGGTCAACTCCGCGCAGTCGAGGCAGATCTCGCGATAGCACTCCCCACCGAAGTACACGAGTGGTGGACCCTGGACGGTGTCAGCGCCGACTTCTGGATCCCTGGATCGTATGCTCCGGTGGGCTTGGACCAAGCCCTGGAGACGCGAGAGATCTGGTTGCTGGTCGCAGAACAGGAAGGGGCATCCTTCGACGCGAACGGTGAACCAGAGCCACGGTTCCTGCCGTCGTTCCTGCCGATTGCGATGAGCCCCGGCGGTGACGGACTCATCGTCGATCTGCGGCTCGGCGACTGCCATGGCGCAGTTCTCCTGTGGGACCACGAGACGTGGGTGCCCGGCGTGCCGCTGTGGAGCTCGGTGGGTGCCATGCTCCAAGACACCGCTGCCGCCCTCGAATCAGGGAAGCCGGCCTTGCTCCGGCACGCTGCCCTCGGCGGCACCGAGGAGGCCTGCGTCGCTGTCGTCGGAAACGCCGGCGAACTGGTCTGGGAAGCAGGTGAACACTGACGGCCTGCGCCCCCTGACCAAGGAGCCTTCTGTTTGACGGCTCCGGGCTCCTGCACACCCAGGGCGCGTACTTGGTTGTGATCACTAGGTGGTCCGAGTGAGGTGCACGATCCAGATATGGTGCCCCCGGAGTCAGGCATGAGGGGATCACGTTGGAGCGACGGAAGCTGATAGGGATCGGGGCGGGGCTGGCGGTCCTACCCGCCTGGTGGATCCTGCGTCAGGTGGCGAACGGGGCCAAGGGAGACTGGCACACCGACACCGCACCGCTGGAGCGGGCGTTCCCGTTGCTGGGCACGCTCACCGACGCCAAGTGGGTCAGTAGCCGTGACAACGACCGGGGCATACCATCTCCGGAGCTGGTGATCTCGGGCTTCGCCCGGCTGGTACCGGGGAAGGTTGCCGAGTTGACGGCGGCCCACGCCTTCGTCTCCGAGAGGCCGGCCGATGACTTCTCCTCGTGGTTCGAGAAGCCGCTCCAGGGAGAGGGTCCGGAGAACCCGCAGTGGACCCGGTCGCACGAACTCGACCGTGACGGCAGCGGCTATTCCACCAAGCTGTGGTTCGACCGTCGCAGCGACACCGTCCGATTCTGGGCACTCAACCCGTACGGCTAGGGCCTGCTGGATGTCGTGATCAACTTGTCGGTCCGGATCCGCCGGGAGGACGGATCCAGACGGATGAGTATCTGAGCTGGCGGAGTGTTGCCGGAACGTCATCCATGAGGCGCGTATGGGCGCGTGATGGAACCGGTAGCGTCGATTCGGCCGTCGTGGAGGGGGCGAGACCTGCACCGAAACTCTGCAGGTGCCTCGGAACCGGTTCTCCGGGGCCGCTGCCGAACGGGCTGCGGTGCCGTGTCGGCACGCACAACGCTGCGGAACCTTCCACGGTCCTTCAGCCGCATGGCCGGGCGTTCCACCAGATGCCAGGAGAGCATTGCCACGATCAGGGTGCCACCCAACGCGAGTCCCAGGTAGGCGCCGAATCCCCAGCGTGCGCCACCAAGTGTGGCGAGGGCTTGTTCCACGACGAAGCCGTAGATGTAGATGCCGTACGAGTAGTCGTGCGTGCGGCCTACTTTCTGGAGCGGCCTCGGCAGCCGGATGGCCAGCCACAGCAGTAGATACGCGTAGGCCGGAACCCCGATGGCGAAGAAGTAACCGTAGGAGAGGGTGATGAGAAGCGTCGCGGCGGCAAGTGCAGCGAGCGGGTCGCTGATCGGGACTCGCTCCTTGTACAGCTCGATCAACGAACCGAGGGCGAAGGCGAAGCCCAGGTAGACCACCCAGTCCACGTCGAGTGCGCCCATCAGGGGAACGTCGAAGGGCCCGCCGTGCTTCGCGGCGGGGGCTCCGGACATGTAGCGGTTCCCGATGGCGTCGCTCAGGACGAGCCAGCCCAGGAGCACGGTCACGGCGAGGACGGCGCGCCGGGCACGGGTCAGGGATCCGGTCAGGGCGAGCAGAGCCACCCCGAGATAGCAGAGCACCTCGTACTTGAGCGACCACAGGGCGCCGTCGAAGGCGTTGTTGAAGGCAAGGCCTTGGGCATGGGCTGTTTCCATGACGCCGGAGATGCCCCATTGACTGATACCGATGGCCCAGTTCGCCCGCAGGTAGGCGAGGGGTCCCTGGGGGTGCTGCCAGTAACCGGCGGTGCTCCCGTGCTGGCGCCAGTACAGCAGTGGGGCCACGCCAAGAGCGGTGACCGTGAGGCAGACCCACAGGCCGGGCAGCAGTCGAAGCGCGCGGTGCCACAGAAAGCGCCCGACGGGGAGCCGGTTTCCACTGCGCGTTATCAGGAGGCCGGACAGGACGAAGAAGCCGAACACCGCCAGGGATCCGAGGTCGATCTGGCCGCCGGAGAACGCGTATCCGAACTCGCGGTCCCCGAATCCGAGGATGCGCGCGTGAGAGACCACCACGGCGGAAGCCAGCAGCAGCCGCAGCAGGCCCAGGCTGTTGTTCCGGCGGGAGAAGAGGTCGGAGACGGTGCCCCGCGATCGAACAAGGCGTGACAAAACCGAGTCATGATGGTGCATGGTGCTCCTTGCCGAACGGCACCCAGGGGCCTGTTCGGTGAAAGGGCCGCGCCGTGACGACGGGCGCCGGCTGCGGGTCCTCGCTGGGGAGGATCGAGGGTTACTGGTCGCCACCTACGGGCGGCAGACCTGACGATGCGGCAGTTCGGCCGATGCCCGGGGCTCGAAGGGTCCGCGGACTTCGCCCAGCGGCAACGTCGCGTCGCTTGTAGCGATGCTGATCCCAGGACGGGACCCTTGCGCCCACCCGGGGATCGGGCCATCGTCGCGTCGGCGAAGGCAACAGGCGCGGGGCCTGACCGGGGCCTGCCGGCGGCTCGACCCGGCGGCCAACGGCGCTGCCCGCCGGGTCTGCAGGCGGTGATGCGGGCAGCGCAGGAGGCGTTCTCCGTATGGCGGGTCCGGCGGCGGGGCTCAGCCCTCGCCGATGCCGCTCTGGGAGACGGGGAAGCAGCTGGGCTCGCCCGGGGACAGCATGACCTCCATGGAGTACATCTTCTCCGGGTGCAGGACACCCTTGAGGGAGGGCTGCACCAGCACCAGGGAGTCACCGTGCGGGATGGCGCTGGGCCGGATCACCATCAGGCGTCCGTTCTTCGGGTCCTGCGAGGAGACCGTTTCGAGGTTGGCGTTGTCGGTGCGGACCTTGGCGTGGCAGGACTCCGAGGCCCGCAGGACCACGGCCGGCACACCCAGGCTGCGCAGCGCCGCCTGGAGCCCGGACACCTCTGCGCCCGTCACCTGGATGCTGACGGTCCCGTCCTTGCGCGGAACCACCGTGTAGGCGGCGTTACTCAGGACCGGCGCACCGCTGCCCGGCACGTGGGTGCTGGGGTCCGTTCCTGCTTGCGGTGCGGTGGTCGGGGCCGAGTGCGGGATCAGCGCCACCGCAGTGGCGGCTGCGGCCAGTCCCAGCGCGGTGACCGCGATCCGACGGGTGTGGCGCGGCCGCACCGGCACCGCTGCCGCGGGCGGCAGGGCCGCGGCGCGGGCGGTGAGCTCATCGGCGAGCTGCTGATGGAAGTGCGCGACGAACCCGAGCGGCTCATGAACCAGTGGCGCTATTGAATGCTCCGCTTTCACGGACGACTCCTTGAACGGACGAGCAATGCCTTACATCTCTACTTGGCTTGGCCGTCCAAAGGCGTTACACGTCCCCACCGCAACCAGCACCACCGCACACGTACCGGCACCACCGCCGCGGCCACCCCGATGCGTGCCCACGACCCGCCGCGACCGCATCCTGGCCCACGTGCGTGCTGTCGGTCTCGGCGCCCTGGGCTTCCTCGGCCTGGACCTAGTCGCCGTTGCCGCTGGTTCGGCTCAGGCGTCGCCGGTTCTTCTCGGCGCGGCGCAGCAGCCGGCCCGCAGTGAGTGTCACGGTCGCCGCCGCGCGGACCCAGCGCGGACCGCCGCGCTCCGCCCACACCACACATGCACACCCGCCGATGGCGAGCGTGAGAACCCCGAGCAGTACCAGTCCGATCATGTTTCCCCGCCCTGCACTCGTTCGTACGGTCCTGGTGATCCTCTCAGGCCGGGAAGGGGGGCGGGGACCGGTGTGCCAGCCCCCTGCCGCCCCCAGTCTCGCCGCAGCGGCCCACCGGCCGACGCCCCTCCCACGGCCGGCGCAGCCCCACCATGACCCGACCGCCAGCCCTCACCCCGCCCCGCCCCGCCGACACCAGGGACAGAGAAGTGGGGGCACGGCCGAGGGGAAGCCAGCCCCCAGTGCCGAGACCATACCCACCTACCAGGAGCTATGCGCGAGCCGGCTTGTTGAGTGCAGCGCTCTCCAACTGGTGGCCGAGCCCGGACAAGGAGGCCCTCAATGTCTGGCCCAACCCCTGGAGTTCATGCGGGGGCACTGGCCGAATCACGGCCGATGCGCGGGGCGGATGCACTGCAGATCGCGTTGGTGTATGTCTCCCAACACATCGGTGACCTGTATGCGGATATCGAGTACAGCAAGCCGCTCGACGGCCTTGGGCCCCAGCGCAAGCAGTTCCATGCCTTCTCGCGTTCTGCTCACCATGGGGATAGCCGCACCGGTTCCGAGGTGCAGCAGGAAGATGTCGCGGTCCCAGTCCAGATCCAATGCCATGAAGGAAGAAATCGCAGCATGCCAGGACATCCAGTCCGAGGGGATGTCAGCGGCCCCGGCGTGATCCGGTGCCGCACGTATCCGGTACTTCACGCGATGCACGACAGACCGTCCGCCGCCCGCGTTGACCAACATGACCGTTCGCAGCGAATCCGTCACCTCACGGCTACCGCCGACGGAGGCCGACCAACTCAGAGCCGGCTGCAGAGTCAGCGACAACTGAGTGCGGGTCACGATGATCCCGGTCAGCAGGACGACGATGGCCGCGCAGGTCGACGTGTCCAGCACAGTGAAACGCCAAGGCCACTCGCTACGGTCCTGTCCAGCCGCATTGGTCTTGACGATCTCCCAGCCAAGATCGGCCACCACCAGGGCCAGGAACGCCCTGGGCAGGAGCAACGTCCTGCCGCCCGTTGAGATCCTGCGTTGATCCCACGCCGCCTCCACCACACGCCCCCCAGTCCACACGTCTGCCTGGATACTCACCATGCAACGCACCGCATCCCCTGGGCAATGTGCCACCTGCAGAAGCCTGCAGGACCGATTCCGGCACGTCCGCGATCCACGCGATGCATACGTGTACGTCGTTCGCCCCTGAACGGTGGTGCACGACTGGTAAACCTCGCGGCCGCAGGGCAGCGGGTTTACCCTCCCTGGCAGCTGCCCCACCGGGCGCAGACCCTGATGGGGTTCGGCTGGCCGATGACCGGCCGGATGATGGCCGCGGGCCTGCGCCCGACCCTGTCCATCGACGACGTCCCCTCGGTGGGCGGCGACATGTTCGCCACGATGCGCACCGCCTTCGTCGTCCAGCGGGGCCTGGACGGCAGCCTCGACTCCCGTGACCTACTGGAGTTCGCCACCCTCGACGGAGCCCAGGCCCTCGGACTCGGCATCCGCACGGGAAGCCTCGCCCCGGGCAAGGACGCCGACGTGATCCTGCTGCGTACCGACGACCTGACCGTACTGCCGGTCACCGATCCCGCCGGGACGGCCGTCGCCTCCGGGCATCCCGGCCTGGTCGACACGGTTCTCGTCGCCGGGAAGGTGGTCAAGCGCGCCGGGGCACTGGTCGGCGTCGACCTGCCCGAGCTCAAGGCGCGGCTGGCGGCCTCCCGTGACCGGGTCACGGCGGCGGCCGGTGTGCCGCTGGACAGTACCTGGAGTCCGCAGCCCAGAGCCTGAGCGCACCTGTACCAGCAGGACGGGGATAGGGATGCCGTCAGCCGTAGAGCCGCCGAAAGACCTTCCACGGGCGCAGGGCCACGCGCCTCCCGACCGGCCCGGTCAGGAGGCAGCCTCTTCTGCGATGTCGTGCAGGGGGGCGCGGCGCCAGCGAAGTCCGGTGCCGTCCGCTTCCGTGAGCACCAGCAGGTGTGCGCCGGGAAGGAACGCTGTGGCGGCAATGGCCTTCAACAGGGCGGCGACCAGGGCGGTGCCCTCTTCTTCACTGACGGCCGGGGCAGCCGAGCCGATGCCCCGTATCTGATGGCGTACTTCGTCACGGTGGTCGGTAAGGGTGAACGTGAGGAACTGGGGCGCACTGCGCTCCCAGCTGACCTCCACGATCGTGTCGGCTCGCACCAACCGGTTTCCAAAGGCCACGCTCTGCGCCCGTACCCACACGTCTTGAGTTCCCACCAGTCTTCGCCCCCGATAGCTCTGGCTGCATCCAGGGTTTGATTCTGCTTTCTTGCGGCCGGTCAGGGGCGGACTTGGGAAAACGTTGGGCAGGATCCAGCCCGGTCCGGCCGACCAATCCCGTCGCAAGTGGACTACGCGCGGGCTTCGTTGGAACTCATGGTGAATCCCCGGCAGCGGCACATCACCGGTGGGCGCGACCGGGGATGTCGTGGTGTCCGCGGACCGTACCGCGCCCCCCGGGCGGGCATCTCGCCGCTCGAAGGGGCTTCCCTGGTGGTCACGGGCTCCCCACGGCGCTGATCGCACTGCGGGACCGCGTGCATCTCGCGGGCGGGAAGCGGGTCCCGTTGCGGGGCGCATCACCGTCGGGCTGTCTGCGTCGGCCGTAGCCGCGATCACCGCGTCGAGCGCGTACGGTGCCCGCCTCACGCACGTGCGCCACCTTCGACGTGCCGGGGATGAGCAGAATGTTCGGGGAACGCTGCAAGAGCCAGGCCAGCGCGACCGATATCGACGTCGCTCCCAAGCAGCCGAGGTGCTCGCCAACCGTGAAACCCACGAGACGCACACCACCTGACCACTCACACTGCTTCGGTCGTCGCTCGTCGCTCGTTGCCCGGGTCGCCCGTGGCCTGGCCGTGATTGTCAGAGCCCACCGGTACGGTCGGCGCATGAGAGCCACTGCAGCGTTCACTGTCAAAGCGTTCGTCCCGACTGAGCTGAAGCCCGAGCCGGCCGTGTCCACCGGGCTGCCGGTCAGTGTCGCGACGATGGAGAAGCACTTCGAGGGCGAGGCCGCAGGTCGCTCGGCGACCCTGTTCACTGCCGCGTTCGACCAAGCGACCGGCGTCGGAACGTATGTGGCCATGGAGTCGTTCGAAGGCTCCCTGCACGGACAGGAAGGTTCCTTCAACTTCGTACATTCGGCGACGACGTCCGGCAGCGACCGCACCGCGGAGTTCTTCACCATCGTGCCCTCCAGCGGAACCGGCGAGCTGACCGGGATCTCCGGTGCCGGAGGGATGGCCGTCGACACCGACGGCACGCATCGCATCTGGTTCGACTACCAGCTCGACTGAACGGCGGGCTCTGGACCGGGGTTGTTCCGAGCTGACCCCAGCGGCGCCGGCCAGGGGCTGCGCCCCTTCCGTGACCCCGACACGACCGAGGACGAGGAGGAGAACGAGTCCCTGGGCTGATCGGTCAACCGTCGGGGCCGGCTTGTCAGCTGTTCCCCGTGGGGCTGGGTCCGGAACCGCGGGCAAGTGGCGCCAGCATCAGCGCCGAGTCCGCATGGAGCGTGATGCGCACCGGAGTGAAGGTGGTGGCGTCCACCGGCGACTCCCCGGTGCCGGGATTGCGGGCGTAGCGCGGATGGGCGCCTCCGCTGATCTGCCAGCGTATGCGGTGACCGGCAGCGAAGCGGTGGGCGGTGTGACTCATCGGCACAGTGATCTGCGACGGCTCCTGCCCGTCCGTCCTCAGTCGGCCCAGCCCGTCGCAGATGTTGACGGAGCGGCCTTGTGCGTCCACGTCGCACAGGCGGGTGAAGATGTCGGCGTGGCCGGTGTCCGTGGAGATGCTCAGCCGTGCGGCGACCGGGCCGAGGATGTCCAGGGGCTCGGTCAGCGGGGGGCCGGTGAAGGTCAGTACGTCGTCCCGGACCTCCAGGGTGCCGTTGTCGCGAGGACCGGCCGTACGGGAGAGCAGCGGGCCGCCGAGAGAGGGGGTGGGGTCGCTCGGGTCGTAGCGGAACGACATCAGGGGTGCGGAATCCGGGGGAGCCTGCTGGGTGAGGTGCTTCTGCGCGGTGGGAAACCACGGGCTGCCGAGCGTGGCCGGCGGCCAGTCCTCGATGTCCCGCCAATCGTCTTGGCCGCCGACGTGCACGCGCACTCTTGTGGGACGGAGGCCTGAGGGATCGCCGTACAGGTGTGCGCGCAGCCAGGCGAGGCTCTCGGCGAACACCTCGGGCCACCCCTGCTGCAGCGCGGACGTGTGGGTCCAGGGGCCGACGAGCAGGGCGGTTTCGCAGCCGGCCTCACGTAGTCGGCGGTACTGCTCGAAGGTCTGGTCGCCCAGCACATCGTGCCATCCGGTGATCAGACTGGTCGGCACCTTCAGCCGCTGCGCCACCGCTGCCAACGACGCACCGCTCCAGTACGCGTCCTCGGCATCCGGGTGCGACATCACGTCGTCCAGCCAGGGCACATCGCCCCCGAGGGCGGGCACGTGCGCGCCGCGCAGCGGCTGCGCGGTGGTGACATCACGCAGGCGCCGCTGCAGACGCAGAGTCGCCTTCACGAAGCGTGCCATCCCCTGGTGCTGGTACGTCATGCCGACGCCGACGGCGAGGGCGTTCTCCAGGCGGAGCGCACCATCTGCGTGGAACAGGGCGTGAGGATCGTGCAGCCCCACCTGCACCACCATCGCCTTCAGCTCCGGTGGCGGTTCCACGGCCAGGGCCCACTGCACGTATCCCAGGTAGCTGGGGCCGATGGTCCCCAGTGTTCCGTTGAACCAGGGCCGCTCGCGCAGCCAGGACACTGTGGCCTGGCCGTCGGCGGCCTCGTTGCGCCACAGATCGAACTGGCCGCCGGAACCGCCGGTGCCGCGACAGCTCTGCAGCACCACGTGGAAGCCCTGTTCGGCGAAGAGCACGCCGTACATGGGAGACCACGGCAGGCCCCTGCCGTACGGCGAGCGCACCAAGAGGGTGGGGAAGTCGCCCTCGGCGCGTGGGAAGTAGTGGTCCGTGATCAACGGGCTGCCGTCGGCGGCCGGCACCAGCAGCCCCGGCTCCCACCCGACATCGTGCCGCTTGGCCGGGAGGCCGCGCCAGGTCGCCCTCATGATCCGTGAAGCCAGTGGCGGCTTACCGGAAGGCGGTGCCCAGGTCGGCCTCGTCGCAGAACCGTGCGTGCGTGCTGCCATCGTTCCCCTCCTCGTTATCCGTACGATGTACGAGAATAGCCCATGCTTGGATGAGGCCCGCAAGGGCCGCCTCGATCGAGGAAGGGAGCGCGGAGCATGCCCCGTACAGAAGAGGCCGGCACCCCAGGCGTCGACCCTGAACAGCTCTGGCTGGGCTCCACCAAGCCCCGCAGGGGCCGCAAGCCCACCTACAGCCGAGAGGCGATCACGGCGGCGGCCGTCGCCCTGGCGGACGCGGAGGGGCTCGAAGCGGTCACCATCCGGAAAGTCGCCGCAGCGGTCGGAGCCGGCGCCATGTCGCTGTACAGCTACGCCCCCGACAAGGAGACGCTGCTGGAACTGATGGTCGACCACGTCAGCGGCGAACTACCCACCGCGAACACGCCCACCGGCGACTGGCGTGCCGAGTTGAAGGCCATCGCCCACCTCCAGCGCGCCCACATGCTGCGACACCCCTGGCTGCCCGCAGCTCTGGCGGGCCGCCGCATCCCCGGCCCCAACACCCTGGCCTTCCTGGAACGCGCACTTGCCACCCTGCGGCCCACCGGGCTGGACGGTGCGGCGAAGCTGGAGGTCTTCGCCCAGCTCACAGCATTCGTGGCCGGGCACGTCGCCCATGAGATCGCGGGGGCCGCAGCCTTGCAGTCCCCCGACCGAATCGCAGCCGAAGTCCGCTACCTCACCGCTGTCGCAGCGGACGGCCGTCACCCGGAACTCGCCGAAGCCCTCGCCGCCCCCGGACGCCCCCTCACACCCGAAGCCACCTTCACCCGGTTCCTCAACCGCCTGATCGACGGCCTGGACACCGACTGATCCCGTTCCGCCGCACCACGCCCGTTCTCCACCGCTGCGCCCGTCCGGCGGCGGGAGCGGTGATGGACCTGCCGGCGGACGGGGCCTGACAGCCGCAGGTCCGCCTGTGTGGCGTCACCCCATGAGCGACGAGACCACGGCCAGGGCAGGTAGCGAGTTCTACACGTTCGACGGCCGGATCCTGGAGGTCTTCGGCGGCTATCCGAAGCAGTTCCACATCCGGGGTTTCCCGCAACTGTGGTTGAGGACGGCCAGGGTCCTGTCAGGGGTGAGAGTTCCTCCACAGATGCCGCTCGTCCAGGGTCCCGAACCGTACGTCCCCGTACTCCAGGATCGTTCGGCCGCGCGGTTCGGTTCCTCCGTCTCAACTCAGTTGCTCGGCCAGTCCGACGATGATGCCCTCCGGGCCCCGGAGGTAGCAGAGCAGATAGCTGTCCTCGAACCGGGCGATCTCGCCGACGAGTTCGGCGCCGTGAGGGCGCAGGCGGGCAACGGTGTCCTCGATGTCGTCGACGGCGAACATGACGCGGTGCGTGCCCAGAATGTTGTGCGGCCGGTTACGCGGCCCGGCGCTGATCGCTGCGGGGCTGCGGTACTTCGCCAGCTCGAGCCGGCTGTGCCCGTCCGGGGTCCGGACCATCGCGATGTCACAGCGGACGCCGTCGAGTCCGGTGCACTGGTCGGCGAAGAGGCCCTCGACCTGCGCCCTGCCCTCCAGCTCCAAGCCGAGTTCCACGAAGAACGCGATGGCGGCATCCATGTCCTCGACGACGATGCCGACGTTGTCCATCCGCTGAATCGCCATGCTGGCTTCTCCTTCTTCCTCGTGCGGCCGGAGGTGGCCGCTGATGCCCCTGGGACGGAGCCGGTGACACGTTCTCGACATCCGCAGACCGCCGAACTCCGAGAAATCTGGATCGCGCCTCAGCACCGCGACAGCAGACCCTCGAGCCAGCCGCCACCACCAAGGGTGCGTACGGCGCAGGTGGCCGCTCCCATGAAGACGATCAGTCGCAGCCTGCCGTCCCCGCTCGTCCATGCTTCCCCGACGATTCGCAGCGTGCGCGCTTGAGCACTGCGCCTCCCCCAATAATTCACCGTGCCGGGTCACCCTTGGCGGGTGGAGTTCGTCCCGCATCCGGCCCGTGGGCTCGATGCAGGGCAGCGGTACCTGCCGGTATCTCACTCGCCCAACGCCCCCACCCGGCCCCGGCCCGGGACGCCTTCGGGGCGCCGGTGATTGAAAGAGACCGGGCGATCGGCATACTCGGCACCATGACCGACGATACGTCCCGCGAAGCGCTGACCGTACCCGCCGCCCCCGAAACCGCCGCATGCGCCGCCGCTCTCGAAGTCGCCACCGCCTACTGCACCCCCGCGCTGCTCAACCACTCGATCCGGTCCTACGTGTGGGCCAGCGCGTACGCCGCGGACCGGGGCATCGAGCACGACGCCGAACTGCTGTACGTGGCCGCACTGCTCCACGACATAGGGCTGGTCCCGCAGTTCGACAGCCACACCGTCGCCTTCGACGAGGCCGGCGGGCACGTGGCCTGGGTATTCGGCGCCGGGGCCGGATGGCCGGTGGAGCGCCGGCAGCGGCTGTCCGACGTCATCGTGCGGCACATGTGGGACTCGGTGGACGTGCGGGAGGACCCGGAGGGCCATCTGCTGGAGCGGGCCACCGGCGTGGACATCTCGGGGCGGAACGCGGACGACTTCACCGCCGCGTTCCGGGCGGATGTGCTGGCCCGGCACCCGCGCGAGGGGCTCGCGGACGAGTTCCTGGCCTGCTTCCGTGACCAGGCCGCCCGCAAGCCCGACAGCTCCCCCGCAGCGGCCATACGGAGCGGTCTCGCCGACCGCGTCCTGGCAAAATCGCACCCCCTGGAGAGCTGAACGCAACAGCCGCCTCGAACTCCTCGCTCCCACACGGGCGGCCGGCCTCACAAGGATCGTGACCGACGTCCTGGAGTCATCGCCCCTGTGGGAGACCGGCGATGAACAGGGCCCCCGACGGGTTGGGGGCCGCGTGCAGGGTGCCGCCGTGCCGGGTGGCGATCTCTCGGGCGATGGCCAGGCCCAGCCCGGTGCCGCCGGTGCCGCGGGCGCGGGCGCCGTCCAGGCGGGTGAAGCGTTCGAAGATCCGCTCGCGGTCGGCGGGCGGGATGCCGGGGCCGTCGTCGCGTATCTCCACCCGGGCCAGGCCGTCGGTGCCGGAGGTGACGGCGATGTCCGTGACCGTGCGGGCGTGCCGCGCGGCGTGGTCGAGGAGGTTCCGCAGCAGCCGCTCCAGCTGCACGGCGCTGCCGTGCACGACGACCGGGTCGTCGGCGTGGAAGGTGAAGCGCAGCTTCTGGTGGATGCGGAGGTGGCGGAACTCCTCGACCAGGTCGTGGGTGAGCGCGGCGAGGTCGACGGGGGTGCCCGCGGGCGGAGCGGGGTCGTCCAACCGGGCGAGCAGGAGCAGGTCGTCGGTGAGGTGTTGGAGCCTGTCGATGTCGGTGAGCGCGTCCCGTACGGTCTCGGGCCAGTCCACGTTCTCGGGGTGGGCGAGGGAGGATTCGAGGGAGGCACGGAGGTTGGCGATGGGACTGCGCAGCTCGTGGGAGGCGTCGGCGATGAAGCGCTGCTGACGGGCGACGCCTGCGAAGACGCGGTCGAGCGTGACGTTGATGGTGCGGGCCAGCCAGGGAATCAGCGTGCCGATCTCGGGGACCGTGATCCGCTGATCGAGGGCGCGGCTGGCGGTGATCTCCTGCAGTTCGCGGTTGAGGATCTCGACCGGGCGCAGCGCGCTGCGGGTGGCGAACCGCACGATGGCGCCGACGAGGAGTCCGCCGCCGATGGCCAGGAGCCAGTTGGTGAGCGCGCCCCGGGGGTTCCACCCCCAGCGGTAGGACTGTCCGATCAGGACGAAGAACCACGCGGCCACGGCCATCAGGGCCGCGGCCGCGGAGCCGCTGACCAACAGCCGCCGGGGATGGCCCCGGCCCGCGCCCGGTGTGCTCCCTTCCCGTGGCCGCGCGGATACCCAGGTGGTGGCGGCGACGAGCAGCCCGGAGGCCGTGGCGGCTCCGCCCAGAGCCATCCACGACACGTGGGGGTGCGGCCGGTCGGTGCCTGACAGGACGACGGCGGGCAGCCAGCGCGCGTCGGCGAAGGTCACCAGTAGCGCGGTCGCGGCGGCGGCCGTCACCGCGCCCCGGCCGCGCGAGCTCCCGCCCAGCTGCCAGGTGGCAGCGGCCACGAACACGGCGGCCAGCAGTGCTCCCGGCGTCGCCACCTCTTCGATGAGCGCGAGAGCGCGGGCCTGACTTTCGAAACCGGCGTCGCTGCCGGCCGGTAGGGGCAGCACGGAGCTCATCAGCAGGAGGGCCGCAAAGCCCGCGCAGAGCACGGCGACGGTGCTGAGCCCCGCCACCGCGGCGAGGCGGTCCCGGCCCGCGCGGGTGTCAGCCACCGTCGGCCGCCAGCCGGTAGCCGCCGCCGCGCACCGTCTCGATCGCCGCGCGCCGGAAGGGCGCGTCGATCTTGCGCCGCAGGGCACTGACGTAGACCTCGACGATGTTGATGTCCCCGTCGTACGACACGTCCCAGACCTCGTCCACGATGTCGATCTTCGGGACGACCTCGCCCGGTCGCCGGGCCAGGCATTCCAGCACCGCGAACTCCTTGGCGGTGAGGGCGATCCGATGGTCGCCGCGTCCGCAGTTCCGCGCGGCCGGATCGAGCCACAGGTCGCCCAGGCGCAGCTGGGTGCGCACCCGCGGGCCGCCACGGCGCAGCAGGGCGCGGAGCCGGGCTTCCAGGACGACGTAGGAGAAGGGCTTGGCCAGGTAGTCGTCGGCGCCGGTGTCCAGCGCCTCGGCCTCGTCGTACTCACCGTTCTTCGCGGTGAGCATGAGGATGGGGGTGTTGACGCCGTCGCTGCGCAGGCGGGCACAGACCCGGTAGCCGTTCAGGCCCGGCAGCATGATGTCGAGGATGATCGCGCTGTACGCGTGCTCCCCCGCCATCCACAGGCCGATCCGCCCGTCGTGGGCGACGTCGACGGCGTACCCGGCGGCCTCAAGACCGCGCTTGAGGGACGCGGCCAGCCGCTCCTCGTCTTCGATCACCAGCACTCGCATGATCGCCAGTATCCCCGGACCGCGACGGTCTCCCTGAAACGATCTTCAGGAAGCTTCAGCCTCTCCTCAGCAGGTCAAGGGCAGTGTCAGTACGTGACCATCACGACCAGCACCCTGCCCGACACCCCGACGGCCGCCGCACCCCCAGCCCGCAGCCGCCTCCGGCGCCGCGTCCGCGCGGTCCGGCCCGCCGCCACCCTGGGGCTCGCGTCCTTCGCCCTCTACGCCCTCTACGCGCTCCGCCATCACGCCCGCTTCGACACCGGCGCCTACGACTTGGGCATCTTCGGCCAGGGCGTCCGCGCCTACGCCGACCTGCATCCGCCTACCTCGCAGATCCGCGCGGCGACCGCCGGGCCAGGGCTGCAGGACGTCGCCTTCCCGCTGCTGGGGGACCATTTCCATCCGATCCTCGCCATCCTCGCCCCGCTCTACGGACTGTTCCCGCACATCGAGACCCTGCTGATCGCCCAGGCCGCGCTGGCGGCGTGGTCCGTCTACGTCGTGACGCGCAGCGGCGGCCCGTTGATCGGCACCGCGTACGCGCTCAGCTGGGGCATCCAGAACCTCATCGGCTTCGACTTCCACGAAGTGGCCTTCGCCCTGCCCTTGCTGGCCCTCGCGCTCGCCGCCTACCTCGAACGCCGCTGGACCGCCTGCGCGGCCTGGGCATCAGCACTGCTGCTGGTCAAGGAAGACCTGGGGGCCACGGTCCTGGTCCTGGGACTGCTCCTGCTGTGCCGAGGACCAGGAACCGCCCGCCGGGCGGGGCTGACGCTGTGCGTGCTGGGGCCCGCCGCGGCAGCGCTGGCCGTGCTGGTCGTCATCCCGCATGTCAACCCCGGCGGCGGCTACGTCTACCTCGGCTCGCAGAACCCAGCCGGCACCCTGGCCGCCGGCGGCACGAAGGCCCTGACGCTCCTGATGACCCTGCTGCCCACCCTGTTCCTCGCCGCCCGCAGCCCGCTGCTGCTCCTGGCCCTGCCGACGCTCGCCTGGCGCTTCCTGTCGGACAACCCCTCGTACTGGGGCATCTACTTCCACTACTCGGCGGTCCTCATGCCCATCGTGTTCTTCGCCCTGATCGACGCGGTCTGCCGGGGCAAGGCGGCGTCGCGGTTCCGTGGCCGCATCCCGCTCGCCGTGGCGCTCACCGCTGCCGCGATCGGCGCCTTCTTCCCGCTGGCCCGGATCGTCACCCCCGGCTTCTGGTCCGACACCCCGCGCATCACGGCCGCCCGGCAAGCCGTCAGCCTGATACCCAACGGCGCCCCGGTCGCCGCCTCTCACAACCTCGCCCCCCACCTCACCGACCGCGCCAGCGTCTTCCTCTTCGCCCCGGACATCACCGACATCCGCCGCCAGCCGGTCGACTGGATCGTCTCCGACACCGAGCGCACGGGCATCGGCACCCAACCCGGCCCCTCCGAGGTCAGCGGATTCCGCCAGGTCTTCGCCGCGCACGGTTATGTGGTACTGCGCCGGAAGTGACGCAACACCGCCCAGCAATATGGGACTGCTTCGGGCGGCTGGACTCACGCGCGCTGGCGTTCGTCCCACTGCCGGACCAGCTCCTCGATAGCATTGGCGCTGATGGGAGCGCTCATCGGCAAGTTGCCGCTCTGGTCGTAGAACGTCGCGGTGGCATGGCTACCGGTCTGCTGGTTCCAGTGGGGCCCATCGCCCTCCCAGCTCGACACCGAGTGGGTGGCGCACGGGTCGAACGGAACACCTCCTCTTGTCTGCGTGGTCATGCCGGTACTTCCAGGTGATTCAGGTGGGTCGTGTCGCCGAACCGGGCCAGGTGCAGCCGGGTGCCGTCGCCGGTCCATGTGGACACCGATGCGTTCGGCACCAGGGTTGTCCCGTCCGGCCGGGCCGCGCCGATGCCGGCAATCACGTAGCGCAGGGCCACGACGACGGCGTCGTGAGCGACGAGCAGCACCCGCTGCCCGACCGCCGCAGCGTTGAGTTCGGCGAACAGATCACGGACGCGCAGCGCGACGTCGGCAAGCGACTCGCCGCCCGGCGGCCGGTAGGCCCATTCACCGACCCGGGCGCGGCGCTCGGCCTCCTGCGGCGCCCGGTCCAGGATCACCTCCGGAGTGTGCAGTTCGAAGATGCCCATCTCCCGGTCCCGCAGCCGCTCGTCGACCAGCAGCGGCGGCGGCACGTGCCCAAGCGCTGCTGCGGTCTCTGCCATGACCGACCAGGTCTGCCGGGCTCGCAAGTAGGTCGAGCAGACGACGCGGCCCGGACGGTGACCCGGAGGGAGAGCGGCCAGCCACTGGCCCAGCGCCTGGGCCTGCTGCACTCCCCCGACAGACAGCGGCACCGCGGCGTCGGTACCGGCCAACGGTAAATCGATCGATCCGGTGCGGGCGGCCTCGGCGAACGCCACGTTAGCGGTGCTCTGACCGTGCCTCACAGCGAAGACCTGTCCCAGCGCGCACGACGCGGCCAACCCTTCCGGTCGCGTCACCGGGTGCCTGCTGCGGCCGGAGCGTTGACGTGCACGACATCCGTCTCCTCGATCGGGGTCACGGGAGGCACCAGCTTCGGGTCGGAGGATGGCTCCGGCGGTTCGATGCCCTTGGGAGCTTCCGTCATTCCGTCAGGATTCACCTGCCGAGATGATTCGTCAGGCGAATCCTGAGAGGACGAGGAAGTGGCCGAATCGCGTCTTCATCCTGCGGGAGGCCATGCGGTGCTCAGTACATTGCAATCGCCGCCCAGGTAGGGCAAACCGACGAAATGCAGGTCCCGACGTGGTGCAACGCGCAGAGCCAAGCTGGGCCAACTGGCCGGGCGGCCACCGCGACTCGCGTGTGTGATGGGATCACGGGCCGGCACGCCCCAGCCTCAGATATCTGGATCTTCGGCACCCTGGGGCCCGACGGCTGTTTCACCGGCCGGGAGCCCGCAGCAGCACCTCGGTGCCGCAGCCGGTGCCGTCTGCTTCGGCTGCCCCAGCCGCTTCCACCGGTTCAGCTGCTTCCATCGATCCGCGAACGGGTCCCGGGCCGTGCGCCGTGCGCCCGGCCCGGAGCCGTGCACCACTGGCGGGGTCAGCGACGGTCGGCGAGACTGCCTGGGCGGAAGTGCTGGATGTTCTCGCTCAGGAAGGCCTCCAGAGTGCGGGGTTCGCGGCCCAGGATCCGGGAGACGGTGTCCGTGGGCTGTTCCGGCCGGGTCACGGCCAGTTGCTGGATCTCCACGATGTGGGAGGCCAGCCAGTTGGGCAGGCCGCCGTGCTCGACCAGGTTCTGCCGCATGGCCGCGGGCGGCAGGTCGACGTACTGGATCCGGCGTCCGAGCACCAAACTCAGCCGCTCGGCCAACTCGGGCTGGCTGAAGGTCCGCCGCCCGGTGAGGGTGTAGGTCTGCCCGGCGATCTGGGGTCGCAGGAGAGCCTCGGCGGCGACGTCGCCGATGTCGCGGCAGTCGACGTAGTTGCAGGCGGCGTCCCCCAACGCGCCGAGGACGACGTCTCGAGCCACGATCGCTGGCGCCAGGGTCAGCAGTTTCTGCATGAAGGCGTAGGGGCGCAGCAGGGTGTGGGTCAGGCCGGTGTCACGCAGGACCTCCTCGATGCTGTGGTGCCAGCGGGAGATGGCGACCGGGGAGTCCGGGGCGGCCGCCGGGGCGGAAAGCTTGACGATGTGCCGGATGCCGCTGTCGGCGGCGATGGTGATGGCGCGGGTTTCCAGAGCCACCTGTGCCGGGCTGTTGACCATGCTGATGAACAGCTGGTCGGCGCCGTGGAAGGCGCTCCGCAGCGACTTCGGGTCCTGGGCGTCGGCTGCTCGGACCTCGACCAGTGTCCGGGCCGCTTCGTCGAGACCGGCCCACAGCCGGTCGGGGTCGCGGCTCAGTGCCCGGCTCGGCACCCCGAGGGCGACCAGGCGTTGGAGGAGTGCGCTGCCGGTTGCCCCGGTGGCTCCCATGATGACGATCATCGCTGTGCCCTTCGTATGGTGTGTGCTCCGCGCCAGCGCCAGGTGATGATCCCGGCGGCGAGGGCCGAGGAGAGCGGTAGGTCCAGTCGGAGGCGGTCGGGCCACGACCCGTGGAGCTCTGTGGTCCCGCCCGGCGTCCAGCCGGTGACCAGCCAGGCGACCAGGGCTCCGACAACTGCGGCCCCGATGGCGAGCGCGAGTGTCGGGACGATACGCGGCGCCGCGGTGAGCCACCCGCCCCGGGCGCGGCGGCGCTGCAGCCACGAGCCGATCAGCGTGGCCACCACCGCCG
The DNA here is from genome assembly GCF_027158125.1 of Streptomyces sp. H39-C1. Lineage (NCBI taxonomy): Bacteria > Bacillati > Actinomycetota > Actinomycetes > Kitasatosporales > Streptomycetaceae > Streptomyces > Streptomyces sp. H39-C1. The sequence goes on along the minus strand of NZ_JAPVLS010000027.1, from coordinate 60,480 downwards.
AGGTGCCCGCTATGGAGGTGCAGGCGGCGATGGTCAGGTCCGGTTGGGCGCTCGCGACGCCTCCCGCGCCGGCCATCAACGCTGGTGCCAGGTAGGCCACCAGGACCTCTCGCCACAGGGTGAAGCGGGGCGGCCCGGAGCCGCCCGGTTCATCAAGCATTTGATTAGTCTCCTAACTATATGGGCAGAGAAAGCCCAGCCCACAGGGGTGGTGAACAAAGGACACAAGGGGGCCGCGAGCCCCGGCGGCTAGTCCTGCGTCAGCGCCGGAATACCCCGAACGAGACGGCCCAGCAGGTCCAGGAAGACCGTCCGCTCCTCGGCGCTGAGCGGGTCCACCATCGCCTGGAGCCGACCGAAGTGTTCCGGGGCCAACTCCCGCATCTTGCGCGCCCCCCGGGCGGTGAGCACGACGACGGCGGAACGGCCGTCCTCGGCGGACGGACGACGCAGCACCAGCCCGTCCCGCTCCAGGCCGTCGAGCAGGCCCGTCACGGTCGCCCTGGACACGCCGAGGCTCGCCGCAAGTTGCGAGGGGGACTTCTCGCCGTCCGCGTCCTCCAGGTCGGCCAGCAGACGGTAGCGTCCGGCAGACAGGCCGAACCGGGAGAAGTGCACCTCGACCGCCTGGCCGAGCCGGGCCCCGGCCGCCATCAGGCGCACCGCGACGAGCACCGCCTGGGGGTCGACGTCGAGGCCGTAACGCCGGATCTGGTAACGGGCCTGATCCAGCGTGGGGATTTCCTCGGGCCTCGGTTCCTGTGCCATGCAAAGTAGTATGGTCGCTAATCATTCTCTTCGTCAAGGCGCGGAGCCGACGCCAGACGCCGGACCACTCCCCCGGACGGTCGACCGGTGAACCTGCTCAGCGACGTTCAGGCCACTACCGGGCCGGCGTTCGGCGGCCGACGCCCAACCAGCTTCTCCTCGTTCCGGGGGCCCCGCTCCGCATGGTGCGGAGCCCTCTCTACGATGCTCCCGTGCCGTCCGATCAGCGGGGGCCATCGGGAGTGTGGGGGAAGGTTCGACATGGAGAATCCGGCGGGTTCACGGTCGCCGGTGCCCGTTCGCAGAGCGAATCGGAAAGCTCTCATCGTCTCGTGTGCCGTACTGGCGGCCGGGGTGCTGCTGGTGTTGAGCGACATCGTCGCGTTCCGAATGAACATCCAGTTGCTCTCCCAGCCGAGCGACGCGATGCGGCCGACCTTTGAACACGACAGCAAAATCGTCGCAGAAAGGATCGAAGGCAACCAGGTGCGACGCGGTGACGTGGTCGTGATCGACATTCCGCAGTGGAAATTTTCCGGATCCGTCATCAAGCGAGTGATCGGTGTCGGCGGGGACCGGGCCAGCTGCGCCGTGCAGGGCAAGGTGACGGTGAACGGCAAGCCGCTCGACGAGCCCTACGTCCTCAACGGGGTGACCAACGGGCTGCTCCGCGACTACGACGTGATCGTCCCTCCCGGGCGGCTCTTCCTGCTCGGCGACAATCGCGTCGACTCCCTCGACTCCCGTTTCCACCTCGACATGGAGCAGGGAACCGTCCCCGCCTCCGCCGTGTCCGCCCGGACGACGACCGGCGCCGGAGCGCTGATGCCTTACGAGGTGTCCTTCGGTGCCGGGCTGATCATCGCGCTGGCCGGGCTGATCGGCACGGTGATCGCCTGGGCCAAGGGGCGACGCCGGATCGTCCCCGCGCCGAGCGGCATCGCAGTCCCGCACGACTGGCCGTAACCGGCGACGAACAAGGCCAACACGCGGCAGTGCCGCACACGGATGGTGTCACGCCGTGCTGCGCGGGGCCGAGTTCACACGGTCCTCACCACGCCATCACGGTGCCGGCTCGGCCAACGTTGGCGACTCACCGATCCGAACTGTTGTTGCAAGCGGGTTTTTGCCAACTGCGCCGCGCGCCTTGTCCGGGTGGTCGCCGACTGTCATCGTCGGGACCTGTGCCCGGCATGACGACCTGTGCGAGCGGAACCGGGGAAACGAGATGAAGATTCTGAAAGGGCCGACGTCGAGGCGAAGGGCGTTCGTGCTGGGGATTCTCGTGATGATCGCGAGCCTGCTGCAGGCGCCGGCCGCGTCGGCGACCGATCCGGCAGACGCTCCGCCCGGCTACGGCGGACCGTTCAACTCCTGCCCGGGCCAAACGTGGAAGAACGTGACCCTGCGCAACGGCACCACGGAACTCGGGTACCTGCAGATCTGGTACCACGGCACCTACAAGGGCGGCACCTACTGCGCGCGGGCCGGCGAGGGAATCCCCGGTGCGCATCACATGGAGATCGTCGTTCGCCGCGGGGACTGGCAGACGTCCTGGTACGACTCGGGCACCTACAACGACTACGCCGGCTTCATCGACGTGTACGGCGCGGCGACGAAGTGCGTCCACTTCTTTGGCCGGGTCACGGTGAACGGGGTGAACTACGAGCGGACTTGGCTGACCCCCGAGTGCCTTTGACGCCGACCGTCGCAGACGTCAGGCGGTCGAACCTCCTGGTGCGCGAAGAGTCCGGCGGACGGCGTCGCGGAGCCAGTGGTGGGCTCCGTCGGCTGCCTGGCGGGGATGCCAGGCCATGCCGATGGTCAGTGGCGGCAGAGGCAAGGGGATATCGAGCAGGTGCAGGCCGAGGGCAGTGGCGTCGGCGGTGAGGGGTGAGGGGGTCGCTCCGGGGAGCGCTGCGGGGACCAGGCAGACGACGTCGCTGCGGGCGGCAAGGGCCATCGCGGCCAGATGGCTGGGGAGGACAACAGCCACCCGCCGGCGCAGGTCGTGCTCGGCCAGGGCGGTGTCGAGTGGACCGGTGAACCGGCCGCGTCGGCTGACCGCGACATGGTCGGCGGCAGCGAGCCGGGCCGGGGTCAGGGGTCCCTCGGTCAGGGGGTGACCGGGCCGGACGGCGGCCACCATCCGCAGGGTGACCAGCTTTTCGACCCGGGTTTCGGGATCGACGTGGTCGATGGATCCGATCTCCAGGTCGATCCGGCCGTCTCGGAGGGCCGGCTCAGCCTCCAACTCCTCGGCCCGGAAACGCAAGGAGATACCCGGCGCCTCTTGCCGGGCCAGTAGCAGCAGGCCGGAGGCCAGCGCCGCACCGACCAGGTCGGCGGCCTGGAGAGTGAAGGTGCTGCGCAAGGTGGCGGGATCGACAACGGTGCCGGGGGCGAGCAGTGCTTCCAGGCTGCGCACCACCACAGCGGCCTCGTCGCGCAGGGCCTGGGCGCGCGGAGTGGGGACCATGGTCTGCCCTGCCCGGACCAGAAGCGGATCTTGGAGGATGCGGCGCAGACGGGCGAGGGTGCGACTCATGGCCGCCGGGGAGGTGTGCAGGCGGGCGGCGGCGCGCGTGACGCTCTGCTCGGTCAGCAGGGCGTCCAGCGCGACGGCGAGGTTGGCGTCGATGACCGGATCAGAGCTGTTCACCAGGGTAATTCCATTTCAGGCAATGATTGCGTGCCGAAGTTCCCATTGTGGCATTGCCGTGGTCCTCAGCAGGATGAAGGGCATACCGATCCGGCACGACCTACGAGGTTTTCATGATCGTCATCACTGCTCCCACGGGGAACATCGGCCGCCACCTGCTGCCCCTGCTGCTGGAGGCCGCCCCCACCCACGGGGAGGAACTGCGGGTGATCGTGCGCGACCCCGCCCGGCTCCCTGACGCGGTGCGCGAACGCGTCGAGGTGGTCATCGGCTCGCACGGCGACGCCGAGGTCGTCGACCGGGCCTTCGAGGGCGCGGACGCCGTCTTCTGGCTCGTCCCCCCGGACTCCTCTCTGGCCCCGATGGACGCCTACTGCGGCTTCACCGACCCCGCCGCGGAGGCGCTCGCCGCCCACGGCGTCGGACACGTCGTCGGCGTCTCCGCGCTCGGCCGCGGCACTCCGGTCGCCGACCGCGCCGGACTCGTCACCGTCTCCCTCGCCGTGGACGACCTCATCGCGAAAACCGGTGTCTCCTACCGGGCCCTGGCCAACCCCTCCTTCTTCGAGAACTTCCTGGAGGAGGCCGACTCGATCCGCGAGAAGGGCGTCTTCACCGACGTCCTGGACGCCGACCGCAAGGCCCCCCTCGTCGCCGTCGCCGACATCGCCGCCGTCGCCGCCCGCCTGCTGCTGGACCGCTCCTGGACCGACGTCGCCGACGTCCCGGTTCTCGGGCCCCAGGACCTGTCACCCAACGACCTGGCCCGCATCATGACCGAGCAGCTGGGCCGCCCCGTCCGCTACGAGCGCCAGTCGCTCGACGAGCTGCACAGCACCCTCGTCGGCTACGGCCTCAACGAGGAATTCGTCCAGGGCATCGTCGACATGAAGCAGGCCAAGGACAACGGTCTCGACGCCGGCGTCACCCGTACCCCGGACACCGCCTCTCCCACCACCTTCGAGCAGGTGTGCGCCCGGACCCTCAAGCCCGCCGTCCTGTCCTGAACCGGGCCATCACATCGAGACCCCCTGCCACTTGGGAAGGACCCGTCATGCCCACTGAGGAAGCCGAAGCACCGGTGACCGCTTTCCTGCTCGTCAAGACCACACCTGAATGGCTTGCCCTGACCGTCCAGGAGCGGGTGGACGCCTTCACCACCCAGGTCGTCCCCGCGATCGAGGCCAAAACCACCGGCGTCCGGTCACGCTTCTACGACACCGAGTTCTACTCCGCACGCGTCACCGATGTCTGGGTCTGGGAAGCAGACGATCACCACGCCTACCAGCTCCTCATCGACGCGCTGCGGGAGACTCCGTTCTGGGACCGCTACTTCGAGGTCGTCGACCTGCTCGTCGGCACCGAGAACGGCTACGCCCGCACCTACGGCCTCGACGCGGTCGCCACCATCACGACCTGACACACCGCCCGCTCCACGCGACCGGGCCGGTGTCCGCTAAGGAAGCGGCACGGAAACCGAACCGCTCATGGGCCGCCTCCCAAGAGGCGGCCCATGCGCGCCTGTCCGCGCGCGCCGACGCGTTCGTTGGGGGCGGCCCCACGCCCGCCGGGCGACGAAGCACCGTCTACTTCAGGGTCAGCCAGGCTGCGGGATCCTGCTGTACCGCTCGCATCAACATGCGGAACGTCGAGGGCTCGAAGAGGACGCCGGAGTAGGCCTCGGGGATCCGCCTTCCGTTGATCACGCCGGTGGGCGTACCCGGTCCGCGGTGGTCAGGAGTGGCCGCGTCATATGCCGTTTGGGAGGCGCTGACGAAGGCACGGTACTTCATCGTCCTGACGGCCGAGTCGAAGGCCGGACTGCGCAGACCCGCGACCTTCGTCGCCTGTTGCAGGAGAAACGCGTCGGTGTAGCCGTCGACGGACTCCTCGGGCTGATTCTGGTAGAGCACGGCGTGATACTCGGCGAACTTGCCCGCGTCCAGCGCCGCCCGCAACGCATTGACCGCCTTCTTCGAGCCGCTGCCTCCCAGCCTCTCATCGAGGAAGGACGCCAGCACGTACTGGGTCTTCACATCACGCTGCACCGTCAAGGCCTGCAATGCCGGTCCGGCGCCGGTGAGTTCGAACTCCTCACAGACCGGGCACCGCGGATCCTCGTAAAGGAGCACCGTCACCGGCGCGCCAGGATCTCCGACAGTGATCGTGATGCCGTCCGCGCCGAGCTTCTCGGGAAGGTACTTCAGACCTGCAGCGGAGTCCTTCGACCCCGTTGCGATGGTCTGCTCCACGACGGGTGCCGGCTCCGAACGGCTGCCTCCCCCAGCGCAGCCCGTCGACGACCATCCCACGACGGCCACCAGAACGGCCGCGGCCAGCCGTCTCCTCACACCATGCGTCACCAGCACAGATCCCTCCCCAGGTCCTCAGGAGGATAGATCATGCGTGCGACACATGCCGACACCAATACTCCGGCACCAGGCCCGTACAGATGGATTCGCCGAGCCGTGTCCCTGGGCCGCGCGGTCCGGGGCCGGGACGGGTGAATGCGGCCGCGCTGCGGACGACCACCGGCCGCCAGGCCTTCACTCCTGCGGCGTCTGCCCGATCTTGGCAAGCGTCAGGACACCGCCGCCGATACCCCATCCGGCGTCGGCGACCTCTTCGACCAGTACGAGGGTGGTGGCCCGGGCGCGGTCGCCGAAGACCTCGGCGTACAGGTCGGTGGTGCGCGTGATGATCTGCTCCTTCTGCTCTGCGGTGAGGGTGCCGGCGGGGACCTTGAAGTTCGCGAAAGGCATGGTGCTCTCTTTTCGTGCGGGGGGCGCCGGACCTGCTCACAACGAGCAGGAGGCCGACCCCGATGCGGCAACCATCCGTCCTGGTCGCCTGCTCCGGCCAGGGCTGAGCCCACCCAGGGGTCACCAGCCCCTGGCTCGGACCCCGCCGGAGAGGCGACGATGAGCGGGTGAACCTTCCCGAGCTTGCGGCGTTCCTCAGGTCCCGGCGTGATCGGATCCGGCCGGCCGACGTCGGCCTGCCCGCCGGGCCCCGGCGCCGGGTGCCGGGCTTGCGGCGCGAGGAAGTCGCGCAACTGGCGGGCCTGTCGGCCGACTACTACACCGAGTTGGAGCGCGGACGCGGCGCCCAGCCCTCGTCCCAGACGCTGGCCGCCCTCGCCCGGGCGCTGCGGCTGGGCGGCGACCAGCGCGACCACCTGTTCCATCTCGCCGACCGCCCGCTGCCCGCATCGGGTCCCGCCGCGACCGGGCGGCACGTCCAGCCCGCCCTGCTCGGGCTGCTGGACCGGCTGGCCACCACCCCGGCTCAGGTCATCACCGACCTGCACGAGACCCTCGTCCAGAACGAGTTGGCCGCGGCCCTGCTGGGCCGGGCTCCGGAACCGCGTGGCCCGGCCACCGGCTTCGCGTACCGCTGGTTCACCGATCCGGCCGCCCGCGCGGTCTACCCGCCCGAGGACCATCCGCACCACTCACGGGTCTTCGTCGCCGACCTGCACGCCGTCGCCGCCCGCCGGAGCCGCGACCCCGAGGTCGCCGGAATGACGGCCGCACTGCGGCGGCGCAGCGCGGAATTCGCTGCCCTGTGGGACACCCACGACGTCGGCCTGCGCCGCACCGATCACAAGCGCATCGTGCACCCCACGCTGGGCGTCATCGAGTTGGACTGCCACAGTCTGTTCAGCGAGGACGGCCGCCAGCGCCTGTTGTGGTTCACTGCCCCGCCCGGTACCGAGGGTGCCGCTCAGCTTGCGCTGCTCGGCGTCATCGGCACGCAGGACATGGCGGCGACCGAGAGTGCCTCCCGCGCCGAAGGCGGCGTCCCCGCGAGCTGAGTGCGGATGACATGGCCCGGAACCGCCCGTTGCGGCAGGCCCGTCAACCTCGATGGTGGCGTAGCCGTCGCGCTCGGCGGCCCCGGCTGGTCCCGCTGCAACCCGTACGCCCTGTCCGCCGCACCCACCCCCTGACCGGCTGCGCATCACCGTCAAGGCCGCCGGCGACGGCAGCGAACGCGCCGCACGGCTGCAGCCGGGTACCCGGGTCCTGGTCGAAGGCCCGTACGGCACCCTGACCGCCCTGCAACGCGCACAGCCCCGCATGCTCCTGATCGCCGCCGGCATCGGTATCACCCCCCTGCGTGCCCTCCTCGAGGACACCCCCTACTCCCCCGGCGAAGCCACCCTCATCTACCGCTGCAGCAGGACCCAACGCGCCGTCCTCGCGGACGAACTCCGCGCCCTCGCCGCCCACCGCGGCATCGAGCTGATCTTCCTGCCCGGCTCCCGCCGCGCCGACACCTCCTGGCAGGCCGCCGGCCCCACCCACGTCAGCGACGACCCAGGCCCTCCAAGACCTCGTCCCCGACATCGCCCACTGCCACATCTACGTCTGTGGCCCGCCCACCTGGCTCACCGCGGTCCGCAAGGCCGCACGCGGCGCCGGAGCCCACCGCGACACCATCCACACCGAAGAGTTCGCCTGGTAGACCCCCGCCCCCGGTCCCTTCCAACGCCCGCACTCACCACCGGAAGTTCACAGGCGCCGCATCACCATCTGGATCACCGCCACCCTCGCCGTGGCCGCACTCCTCTTCGCCTTCCAGCTCAACCGGACCGGCACCACCGGGAAGTCCGGCGACGACGGCAACCACACCGAACCCGGCGCCACCGTCCCCGCCTCCCCTGGCCAGGACCCGGCCAAGGCCGGCGGCGACACCCCGAGCGACGGCTAACACCGGCAAGCCCGGCGAGAACAAGTAGGAAACCGACTCAGCCGGATCCGAGCCCGGACAGGCGGTGTGCTCATCGGCTCGGTGGTGAGCGGCGCGAACGCACTCTGCCAGGAGTCGTCAGCGCTGTTCCGCACGGTCTACGACCTCTTGCTCGGGTCGCCCTCCGGGCGGCGTTCGGGCACGCGGGGCGGGATCGCGGCGGTGTGTCCGGAGCGGCCGAAGACCTCGATCCCCGTTTCGGAGACAAGGCCGCGGATGTGGCAGGCGGGAGCGCCGGGACGGCGGACGGCGTACAGGTCCGCGGCCAGGCCGGCGGAGTTCGCCGTGGGCTCCGCGGTTCCCGAGTACACCGGTTCGCCGGTTGTCCGGGTCGCCTTCAGCGCAAGGCCGACTGCCGTGGGCTGGGAGAGGACGAGAAGAGCGACGCCCGGGTTGCCGTGCTCCGGGTTCGGACTCACGACGAAGCCGAGCACCGCGGGCGCCGCCAGGAGGCCGGTGCGGCCCTGGGCATCCAGAAGTTCGCGGCGGAGGACGAGATGGATCAGTTGCTCCCGGCAGGCGATGGCCAGAACGACGTGGGTCTCCCCCGAGACCTCGGGCGCCCAGTCGCGCACGGCCGCGAGAATGGCCGATGCACCCGTCACGCCGGTCGCGTTCGAAACGAAGGCGTCCGCCGTAGATCCCGGCTCCGCCACCAGATCGAGCGACGGTGGTTCGCCCTGATTCTTCAGCCCGAAGCGGTGCGCGAGCAGTGTCCGGGCGAAGTCGGCCCGGGCGACGACAACCGGAGTCACCGCGGTGCCGCCTGCGAGCCGCGCGACTGCTGCCGCGTCGGCCGGTCCGCCCAGCCGGCCCAGAGTCGCGATGGCGGCGAGAGCGACCTGCTCGCCCGGATCGCGCACGTTGCGAGCCGCCGCGACAGCGCGGTCGGGCGCCGTCCTGGCCAGGGCCCGCAGGGCGGCGCCACGGACGGTGTCGGCGACGTCGTCCGCGGCCACGGTCTCGTCCAGGAGGTCTTCACGTTCCGGCACGTCGACTGCGGCATTCGACAGGACGCTCACGGCCTCCCCTGCCGTCATCACCGCGGTGGCACCCCGGAGCGCGGCGGCCATCGTGTCGCGCTGCAGCCGCTCGGCAGGGACGTCGAGGTACATCATGACGGTCAACTCCTCACGGCAGGGTGGTGAAGCAGTGCTGGGCGATCGTGAGGCTCTGGCCGAAAGTGAGGAGCGGCACGCTGGTGAAGCCCCCGGCATCCACGGACCTGTACATCAGGTTGGCCGGATCACCGTCGTGATCCAGACCGAGGTAATGGCCGATCTCGTGCGGCATGACGCCGTTGGTGGCGGGCCCGACCAGTTCCACGACCGCGCCGGTCATGCTCGGCCAGGTCTCGTACTTGTTGCACGTGCCCTTGACCGGCGAGAGGCCGGCTGTCGGACCGACGTAGCTCTTCACCAGGAAGACGTCGACGGCGTTTCCGGGAATGGTCCACTCGGACGTCAGCCACTGGGCTTCCGAATCGCTGTCGATGTACGAATATCCTTGAGCGTCGGTCACTCCAATGGAGTAGGCGTCGAAGCCGAACATGTCGAACCCGATCTGCCAATAGACCTGGCGGGTCGCCCAGCAGGCCGCGTCCACGACCGCCAGGTCATCGGTTGCGAAGTTCTCCCAGCCCACGTAGATGAGATTGACCGCGACGTGCGGCATCGCGCCTCCCTGGTCAGAAACTCGAGCGTCGCGAGGAAACCGCGGCATGGCGCGCAGATGCTCCCCCACCACGCCTCGAGGGCTTCCGTTGCACCTTCCGCAAGCGTGCACGTGACCGCGCGGAGTTCTTGTCCCACCGTCACGCGGCTTCCGCATGTCTGCAACTCGGTGGTGACTCCAACACCTCAAGACCACAGATCGGCCATGCCACTTCATCTCTTGCGTCCATCGCACATCCGCGCATGCGGAGGGTCCATCCCGGTGCAACCCTGGAACCAGGCCGAGTGCCGGTAGCCCCCCGCGTTCAGCCGGTTCCTCTCCCGAGCACAGTTCTCAGTTCATTGACGGAGAGCAGGCCCGCCATGCTCTTGCTCGTACGACCCGATGATCTCGTGGTTCTCGGCGTCGACTGGTCCGGTTTCCAGCTGGACGGATCGCGCCTCCGAGCGGTGTCCGAGCCCGCCCTGGTGACGGCTCTCTTCCCGCCGCAGCACCTGGCCGAGGAGGTCACCGGCAACGGTCTGGCCCGGGCGCAGCTGTCGGGAACCAGCCAGGTCGTCTACCGGGTGGCCGTGGGGACCGTGATCGACCTGACGGTGGACGGGTTCCTGGAGGCCCTCGGCACGGCGGAGGTCCAGGAGCAGACCGCGATCGAACTGCCATGGGGGCTCCTGCTGTCGCCTGCGGCCGCCGCGACCAGCGATCATCCGGCCCAGGCGCTGCGGTCGAACCCCACCGCGGACGTCGGCCTGTGGCGTACTCGCCTGTCCGCCGGGCAAGTACGCCCCGCCGATGCCCGGCCGGGCGTCAACCTGGGGTTCCTCACCCCGGTGGACGGTCCTGACCGGGCGCGGATCGTGGCGGAGAGCCAGCGAAAGCTCCCCGATGTCCAGCGTCTGGAACTGACCTCACTCGGCGGAGCACTGACCGCGCGTGGCGACTGGGACACGTTCCAGTGGGAGCAGAACGTCGCGGTCGGACGCGACCAGAGGGTGCGCATCGCGACCGAGGGTGTGCTCTACCCGCTCGGGCACCGGGCGGTCCTCACCGTGCTGACCGAACGGGGGATCGGCGACGGGCCGGCCGCCCTCCGGCAGCGAAGAACGCTGGCCGTCACCGAGCCGGTCCGGTTCTCGACCGGCGATAACCCGGTCCACCGCAAGTTTCCGTTCGACGCCTTCGAGCTGACCACGCTCTGGTACGACGACCTGCCCGATCCGGTCTGGCAGAACTACGTCCGGGCCGTTCCGATGCTCACCGAGGTGCGCGACGAGCTCGATGGACTACGGTCGCGGTCCGCCGATCTGGCAGCCCAGGTGGACGTGGAGGGTCACCGGTTCCGCCCGCCGGAGGAACTCGGAACGCCGGAGGTGTCCCAGCTGAGCGACGCCTGGGCAGAGCTGGCCGGCATTCAGCAACAACTCGCCGACGACCAGGTCAACCGGGACGCCGCGAACCAGATCTCCAACCAGCTCAGCGACATCCAGAACCGGATCGACCAGCTGCAGATCGCGGATCCGGAGTCACCGGAGCTCGCCGATCTGTTCGCGCAGGCCTCGGAACTCTCCCAGGAACTCCGCAACATTCCCACGCTGCCCAATCAGGTGGTGTTCCAACTCTCCCAACGGGCCCAGCAACTCCAGGCCGAGATCGATCGGTTGGCCCAGGTCCTGGACGCCCAGGGTCACCGCGTCCGGGATGTCAACGAACTGGCGCAGGAAGGCTTCGGGGCCGCCGTCGAGTTCCTCGACCTGCAGCCCCAGATCGACGCGGCCCAGGCCCACGTCACCGAGCTCGAGGCGCTGGCGACACAGTCGTTCAGGCTGTTCTTCACGCCGCCGGTCCAATTCCCGGTCCGTGGCCGTGGCCCGGCAGGTGATGTGGCCTTCGACCTGCCACTGATCTTCGTGGCGGACTTCACGCTGGATCCGACACCGGATCTGCCGGGGTTCCGCTCGTTGACCGATGCCGACGTGGCCGAGCAGTTGCGGACGGCCTACGACCGGGCCACCGTGCCGCTGCCCGGAGTACCGATCGACCTCGTCAGGGCACACGACCCGAAACCGGCCGATGTGCACGAGGTGCACGAGCTGACCATTGTCGGAACAGCATTCGGCGAGAGCTTCCATCCGCAGATCGAACGGCTGACGGCCGCGCTGCCCGCGCTGCGGACGCTCCTGGGGGATCCCGACAAGCTGATCCCGCTCACGTTCAACGACAACTTCCTCGACGTCGGTGCGGCCGAGCCACTGCCGCTGTTGTTCGAGGCCGGCAGCTCCTACGGCGCCGACTTCGCGGGACGGGCGGGCGCTCTGGTCACCCCGTCGTTCGCCGCCGATGCCATCTCCCGGTTGTACGGCCCGGTGGCCCAGGCGGGCCTGCTCAAGGACGCGGCCGGGAAGCTCAGCGCGGCCCGGGTGTTCGGAGACACCGCGCGGATCCTCGGCCTCTCGCTCAAGGACTTCGCCCCGAGCCTGGACGCGCCACCGGAGATCACGCTCATCCCGCCCAACTCGGCGAGGATGACCTGGCAGAACGTCGTCCTCAAGGACCTCGCACCGCTCAAGGCCGGTCCCTTGACGAGGCTGAACCTCACCGTCGTCCGCTCGCCGGACCACCTCACCACCAGCTGCGTGATCAACGACTTCACGCTCCAACTCGGGCTGCTGGACGTCGGCATCGGCTCCATGACCTACACCCAGGAGGACGACCGGCCGCCCCGGCTGGAGGTCCACGGCGTCACCCTGGACGTCGCCGGCCCGCTGAATCTGCTCAAGGAGCTCCTGGCCAAGGTGCAACTGGGCCCGGTCGTACCCGACATCGCGGTGACGCCCCAACAGATCTCCGTCGGGTACTCGCTGCCCATTCCCGAAGTCACCACCGTCGGGTTCAGCCTGCGCAACATCCTCTTCCGGCTCGGCGTCACCGTCCCGCTGGACGGCGCCCCGCTGACGGTCCAGCTGGCCTTCGCCAGCCGCGCGAACCCGTTCGCGCTGAACGTGCTGCTCTTCGGCGGAGGAGGCTATGTCGATCTGGCCATCACCGACAACAAACTGACCAGGTTCGAGGCCGCGCTGGAGTTCGGCGCGTCGGCCTCGATCGGCATCGGCATCGCCAAGGCCGAGGTACACGTCCTCGGTGGCATCCGGTACGAGCTCGTCGGCGGCGATGCCCAGCTCAGCGGCTATCTGCGCTTCGGGGGCGGGGTCGACATCCTCGGTCTGATCTCGGTGTCGCTGGAGGTCGTGATCACCCTCAGCTATCAGCGCGCCACCAACGCGCTGATCGGCCGGGCGACCCTGGTGGTCAGCATCGACCTGACCTTCTACTCCGACTCGGTGACCGTGGACACCGGCGAGTACCGGATCAGCGGCGACGCACCATCGCACAGCCCGATGGTGGGCCCGGCCCCTCCCCTGGGTCCGGCGGACGGGGCGGAGACCGGCCTGGCCGCCTGGCAGGAGTACCGGCGCGCATTCAGGAAGGCGGGGCAGCCATGACCAACGGCGACTCCATGGTGTGGACGGCACTCCCCGGTGGCCGGGTGAACGCGGGCCTGGCAGTGCTGCGGCTGGCCATCCATCCCCGGCTCAAGGGGCCGCTGACGGCCAGCGAACTCGCCGACTGGCCCAGGCGCCTGCCCGGCATTCCGATCCAGATCACGCTGCGGAACGCGGGCACGGTCAAAACGATCACGCCGGGCCGCCTCAACGAGGCCAGGAGCGAGGTCTGGCAGGCACTGCTCGGCGGCCTGCCCGTCCGGCCGTACGCCCCGCACACGTTCCAGGGGACCTCCGTGGAAACGACGTCGGCGGACGCGGGCGCGGTCATCGACACCTACGCGACAACGGCCAAGGCCCCGAACGACGTCGCCACCCAGCTCGAGTCCTGGGACCACGAGACGCCCTCACGCGTACCGGAGGGACCGCCGCCGCCCGCCCCAGAGCTGGACTTCCACCAGCAGGTGGCACGGCTGCGCGAGCATCCCGCGGTGCTCCGCGCCCTCGGTTTGATCGTCGAGCTGACGCTGCCGGTCGGCGAACTCGGCCCGACCGGCACGGTGAGCATCGGCGCGCCCGGCCTGACCTCGCTGGTCTCCCCGGCCACCAACTACGAGTTCGACGGCCACCTGTTCCTCCCCGCCTCTGCCGGGGACCTCACCACCGGCATGCTCGATCTGCGCTCCGCCGACCTGACCGGTTCCGGGAGCAACGCCCGCTGGGAGATCACCACCTTCGACGTGGACGGAGCCGTGACCAGACTTCGCCAGGCGGCCCGCAGCGATCGCAGCAGCCTGCCGCACCTGCGCTCGACCGGGCTCATGCTCGTCCGCCGCGACCGGCAGGCGGACTTCGACGACCGGCACGCGCGCGCGGCATCCCACGCGGCGCCCGGCAGCGACATGGCACTGGCCACGTTCAACGCCGACGAGCTGCTCCTCGGCTACCGCATCGACATCCGGCCCAAGGACGGTCAGTGGGCGCCGCTCTGCCGCCGCGTGGCCACCTACCGCGCCGGTGGCGTCGACCTCGGCCCCGAGATCGAGGAAGGGCACGTCAAGCCGTACGCGGCGACCGGGAACGGTGACCAGCTGCAGGCCGACGAGATCGTCGCCCGGTGGTCCGGCTGGAGCCTGGTGCTGCCCCCGCCCGGATCCCCGCGCGCCCGGCAGTCGGCCGGCCCGCTGGACTGGACCTTCGACATCGAACCCGGCAGCCTGCCCGAGCTCCGGTTCGGCCACAGCTACGAAGTACGGGCCCGCGTCGCCGACCTGGCCGGCGGAGGCCTGCCGGCCGACGATCCGGCGGCGGACCGCTTCATGAGCTCCCTCGTGGTGTACACCAGGTTCGAACCGGTGCCACCACCCGAACTGAGCGGCATGGAACTGGTCATCCGCAGCGACCGGGACATGAGCGCGGAGCAGTTCCTCGCCGCCAACCCGCGCTACGCGACCGCCGCCACCGCACTCACCCTGACCGTCCCGAACACCACCCTGGCGCTCGCCGAGCAGCATGGCATGCTCGATGGCGACGACGCCCAGACCTGGGCGGCGGCCCAGCAGCCCACGGACCCCGCTTCCGCAGGCGTCGTGGTCCATCTCGCGCTGCCGGTCCCGGTCACCGCCCGCCGCCCCTGGCAAGGACCCTGGCCGATGCGGAAGACGAAGACCCTCACCCTGGTCGAACGGGCCACGGGCGGACAGCCACAGCTCACCTGGAGCGCCGGTGACGCGGTGGCGACGGTCAGCCTGAGCCAGGCCGAGCAGATCACCGCGGAACTCTCCTCCTACCTGCCCGACGACTTCCTGGACAGGTTCGCCATCGGCCAGTGGCTGGAGCCCGGCAACGAAAGCGCCGCCAGCGGCGGACGGCACCCGATGGTCACACCCACCCGGGAGATCGCGCTCGTCCACGCAGTGCGCAAGCCGCTGCGCGATCCGACCGGCACGCTCCAGGCGGTGCGGCAGCCAGGGCAGACCTGGACCACCCTCGTGCCCTCCACTCCGCGGCTCGAACTCGACCCGCCGAGCACCGCCCAGGTGTACCTCACCGCCGCCTGGGACGAGTGGGACGACGCCCCCGCGCCGACCCCGGGCACAGCCGCCGTCCAAACGATCACCATGCACACCATCGACGAGGACCTGCCGCCGCTGCGCCACGAGTTCGGCGACACCAAGCACCGCATGGTCATCTACACCGTCACCGGAACGTCCCGGTTCCGGAAGTACTTCGCCGACGACGAGCCCGACGCGAATTTCCTCGCCTCGACCGCACTGCCGGCCGTCGACGTGCCCAGCACCGCCCGGCCGATCCCACCGGTCGTGCTGGGCCTGCGGCCCGCCTTCAACTGGCAGACCGGCCCACCGACTCCCGGCGCGGCGCAGTGGGACGACTTCCGACGGACCCGGCTGGGCGGGCGGTTGCAGGTCGAACTGGCCCGCCCCTGGTACACCACCGGCCAGGGGGAGCGCCTGGCCGTCCAGCAGACGCTCCTGGGCACCGACCCGATCTGGAGCACACCCGAATCGGCCGCGTCGGTCGCCGGCACGACCTTGCATGAGGTGTGGCAGGCGGGAGAGAGCTGGTACGCCGACGTGGAACTGCCGCCGACCGAGTCCTACGCCCCCTTCGTCCGGCTCACCGTGGCCAGGCACCAGCCGAGCAGCCTCCCCGGTCTGGACACGTCCGCCTCCGTCGACACCGACGTGGTCGCCACCCTGCCGGACCGGACGCTGACCGTGCAACGCCAGGGGACCGAACTGCACGTGCAGCTCGACGGGACCGGCCCGACCGGCCCCCAGCCGAACGTCGTCCAGGTGCTCATGGAACAGAGCCCGTCCGGGCAGGGGGCGCTCACCAGCCTCGACGGCGCGGTCGGTGCGACGACGTGGGTACGGGCTCCGGGAGCCGTGGTGACCGGGACCCTCAACACGCCGCTACCTCCCCTTGCCATCCCGCCGACCGGCGACAAACTGAGGATCTACGTACGGGAGGTCGAACAGCCCGGCGCCTCGCCGAGCACCGGCGAGCTGGCCGAGCGCGTGGTGTTCGCCGACTACGTGCTCGGCTTCCCAGCACCGCTCCCGTGAGGCCCGCGCTCCGGGACCGCCGCCCGGCCGGGATCCAAATAGGGTGGGCCCCTGCGAGCAGGACCCGCTGGCGCAGTAGCGCGAGTCCGGCTCTGCCAGCCACCTGGCGTTTGAGCATCCTGAGGCGGTTGATGTGACGACGGCACGCCGCCTGCAGCCGGTACGGCCCGAAGACGCCGCACCCGCGCAGGTCTGGTACGCCTCCTACGGCTCCAACATGCACATGAACCGCTTGATGTCCTACCTCGGCGGCGGACAGCCTCCCGGAGCGTCCCGCAGCTACCCCGGCTGCCGGGACAGCCGGCCGCCGGCGCTCTCCGTTCCCGTGGAACTCACCGGCGCGCTGTACTTCGCCACCGAGTCCCCGGTGTGGTCCGGCGGCCGGGCCTTCTACGATCCCCACGCAACCGGGCACGTGTACGCCCGCGCCCACCTGGTGACCGCCGGACAGTTCTCCGACATCGCCGCGCAGGAGATGTACCGCGAACCGGGAACAGACCTCGACCTCACCGAGGTCCTGCGCTCCGGCGTGGCCACGCTGGGGCACGGCCGCTACGAGACGCTGGTATGCCCCGGATCGCTCGACGGCCTTCCCCTGCTCACGTTCACAGCCCCGTGGACGGTCGACGAAGCCGACTGGACACCGCCCTCCGCCGCCTACCTGCGGCACCTGGCCCACGGACTCCTGGAGACCGGAGCCTGGGACGTGCCCGCCATCTCCGCCTACCTGCAAGCCTGCCCAGGCGCCGCAGGACACTGGAGCGCCCACCAGATCGCCGACCTGCTGACCCCATGAGCCGCAACGGCCTTGCCGCGCGGGCCGGGTGGGACGATCGTCAGGCGCGACAGCGCAGCATGGTCAGCGGAGGATTGCCGGCGAGGTCCGACCAGAACTCCTCACCGAACTTGGCCACACCGGCATCGGAAACCGTCAGCGGTACCCAGGTCAACTCGGTGAATCCGGCCGCCTGCAGAGAATTCTCGTAGACCTCGCGGTGGGGCGGGGTGGCGACGAACGAGATCGGCGGGTCGAGCAACGCGGTGATCCTTACTCGCGGCCCGAGATCGGATACCTCGCCGGCCGATTCGCAGCGGAACCCGTACCTGTCCAGGGGCGGCCCGTCGAAACGGAACTCGGGGCTCTGCATGAAGACGAAGAACTCGGCCCCGTCCATCAGGCTGCGGTGGATGTTGCGACACATCCGCTCGATCGTGGCGACGTCCTCGGCGTAGTTGAACAACTGGACCGCAACCGCGATGTCGAAGCGCTGTTCGAAGGCGCGCAGCTCGGCCACATCGCCCACCTCGTAGCGCACGCCCAGCGGTTCGCCGTCCTCCAGCGCCTGCGCTGCGGCCACCATCTCACCGGAGATGTCCACTCCCAACACCTCTGCGGCGCCACGCCGCTTGAATTCCCTGCTGTAGAAGCCGGTCCCGGACGCCAGGTCGAGGACCGACCTTCCGCGCACGTCCCCGACCATCGCCAGGAAGCTGGGCACCTCCCCGTACTGCGCCAGCGGCAGGGTTTTGAAGCCCTCGAACGCCTCACCGATCTCGTCGTACAGCTGCGTGCTCATCGTGCTGTCCTCTCCCGCGCTTCATGTCCGTGGCCGGCCCGTTCCCCAGGAACCGCCGCACCCCCTGGCGGACACTCTCCCCCCGCCCCGCAGGACAGCCGTATTGGCAGAAGATCCAAAGATGCGGACACCGTCCCGGCCTTTCTCTCAGGACGACGTTCTGTAAAGAGTGGCGATCTCGGCGGCGCGGTTGCGCAGGGAGTCGCGCAGCCACTGCGGGGTGAGGGCTTCCGCGTTCGTGCCGAGGTGCCACAGCGCCCATTCGGCGTGTCGCGAATCCTGGAAGGTCACCTCCAGCCGCAGCCGGCCGTCCGTCTCGGCTTCCTCGGCGAGGACGGCCAGCGCGGTGCCCACCAGTTCCTCCCGCCGCGCCGGGTTCATCCGTACCAGCACGGTGACTTGGTCGCCGCCGGTCCGGAACTGCAGGCTGCGTTCCTGCCAGGCCTGGTCCAGGTCGACGCGCTCCGGGCGCTGTGCCGGTTCGGCGAGTTCCTCGGCGGCCAGGACCCGGGACAGCCGGTAGGTGCGGTCCGCGCCGGATCTCGTGGCCAGCAAGTAGCCCTGCTCGCGCACGGTGACCAGGCCGATCGGGTCCACCTTGCGCCACTTGGGGGTCTGGTCCACGGCCGCGTAGTGGATGCGCAGCTTGTGTCCGGCGAACACCGCGCGCCGGATCTCGGTCACCACGGGGTCGGGCGCCTCCTCGGTGACCAGCCGGCGCGAGAGGACGTCGGCCTCCGGGTCGATGAGCAATCGCTGAGCCGCGCCGGCCGCAGTGGCCTGATAGCTCTCCGGGAGCGCGTCGACCACCTTGCGCATGGCCGAAGCGAGCGCCGGGCCGAGCCCGAATGCCTGTGCGCCGCGCCGCGATCCGGCAACCAGCAGAGCAAGTGCCTCGTCGTGGTTCAGGCCGGTGAGCTCGGTCCGGAAACCGGGCAGCAACTCGAACCCGCCGTGCCGACCGCGTTCGGCGTAGACCGGGACACCGGCTGCGGAGAGCGCATCGATGTCGCGCAGCACGGTGCGGGTGGACACCTCCAACCGGCCGGCCAGTGCGGCCGCGGACAGCCGACCGTGCTGCCGCAGCAGCAGCACCAGCGAGACCAACCGATCGGCGCGCACACGAAAACGCTATCGGAATACACGACACACGGTGTCGTGATTCGTTGGGAGGCTTCAGCACGACACAGGCCCATCGCACACGAGAGGTGACCCTCATGGCACACGTCATGGTCAATCCGGACGGCTTGCACGACCCGGTCCCGTTCGGCTACAGCCACACCGCCACCGTCCCCGCCGGTACGGAACTGGTGCTTGTCTCGGGTCAGTACGGATCGGGCCCGGACGGCGCGGTCGTCTCGACCGATTTCACCGAGCAGGTGCAGCGGACGTTTCACAACATCGGCGTCGCCCTCGCCGCCCATGGGCTCGACCTCAGCCACGTCGTCCAGCTCAGGACGTATGTGGTGGACCACGATGTCAGCAAGCTCGGGCCGATCGCCGGGGCCGTGCAGAAGGGCTGGGGTGCGAAACCGCCCACGCAAACCCTCATAGGTGTCGCGAGCCTGGCAACACCCGACGTGCTGTTCGAGGTCGAGGCTCTCGCCGCCCGGCGCTGACTCGCCGCCGGCGTGCTGTTCCGTCCCGCGTTCCTCGTCGCGGGCCGGGACGGCGACGCGCGCGGCACCGATCACGACTCCTGGACCTGCTCGGGAACCGTTCCCTCGGTTCCTGCGTGACCTCATGGTGTGTAGTCGGCTGGTGAGGGGACCCGATGAGAGCGCGAACGATGGTGAGCGTGGCGGTATCGGCCTGTGTGGCGATGGTGGCGTGCGCGTGCGGCCCGGAGAAGTCGAAGGAGAACACGGACACGAAGCCTTCGCAGCCGTCCACGTCCACGCGGACGAACGTGCCGTCGGCAACCCCGACCGGCGCTCAGCCCGCGCCCAAAACGAAAGAGCGCGCGATCCAGCGGTACGAGCAGTACCTCCACGCCCTCGGCCGTGAGGACATTCACACGGTCTGCGAAGTGGCCGGCCCCGGCGCGAAGAAGGCGGAGGAGAAGGGCTTCGGCCCGTGCACGTCGACGTACGTCACCGTGTTCCAGATGATCTCGCCCGCGCAGAAGAAGATCCTGCGAACCGCAACGGTCGACCCGCAGCGCGTCTCCGTGCGCACGCCCGACAAGATCGAGATGCCGGTCGAATCGGTCAGGCCCTCCGGCACCTTCTCCGAGAGCGACCTCGGCAACTACACCCTGGAGTACCTCAAGAACGACTGGTACATCACCGACGGAACCTGACGCAGCGCCCATCACGCCTGACCCGGCCACCTCCGGTCTCGCAGCCTGGTCAGGAATGACTCGGCGATCGAAGAACACCCATCGCAGGTTCCGGGCGGAGGTTCACCAGCGCCCCTCGGCGGTGGTGAACCGGTCCTGCTCAGGTCGAGGGGCCGAGCCAGGTGCGCAGCGCGGTCTGCAGCCGGCCGGTGTCGGCAGCTCGGGACCGGGGGCCATGCCGAGCCACCGCCGACCGCAACGGAAGCGCGACCACGGTAGGAGGACACCACGGTCGGCCGGTCAGTGGATACGGGATGGGAGGTCAGGCACGGCAACGGGCCGGAGCACTGTGAGGGACTCTTCCTGGCGAGCCACCATCGCAAAAGGGAACCTGTCGATCTCCAAGCAGAGATCGACGTCGTCCGGGTGGTATCCGCTCCGCAGCCCAGCGGCAAGATCGGCCGCGGCACGAGAGGTCCTCGCGCGGTGGAGATACGGAGCCGCGTCGACCTCGCCTGCGGCCATGGAGTGGCCGATGTATTCGGCGCAGGCCAGGTCCTCGTCGGCCCGGCCTTCTTCGCCGGTCACGACGAACGTCACCGGGCCGGAGTCCGTGGTCCGCAGGAACCGCGCGGTCGGGCCGGCCACGACGAAGCTCGCGCACAGGACCAGCGGTGCGTTCGCGACAGCCAGCGCTCCCACGGTGCCCGCCGTCGTCTTCTGCACCAGCGTGCGGCCGGCGAAATCACGTGACCTGAGCAGGCCGGGTGAGTTCACCGCGTCGAAGCCCGCCGCTGGAGCCCCGTCCTTCAACGCCAGCCAACCCGAGTGGCTCTCCTTCAAGGTGAGTGCCTCACTCTCCGTGGAGGCCAGGACGATCCTCTCGACGCCACGCGAAAAGGCCCAGGCAGCCACGGTGAAGGCGCGCATGACGTCGATGACGACAGCAACACGGGGAACGCCGGTCAACTCCGGGATGCCGACGAAACGATGGTCCATCGCACCATTCTGCCGCCCGGGATCATCCGGAGAGCACGATTGCTCCGGCTGCAATGCGGTGAGCTCAGGGATTGACCCGGACACCAGGTGACACCGCACCGCGTGCACCGCAGGTGTCCCGTGGTGCAGCACCGCGGGCACCGCCGTTGCCCACGGCTGCGTCGTCCGGTGGACCGCGTCGCCGATGCGTACCGGTTGCCGTCGCGCCGATGAGTCTGCGGGCGCCCGCCGGTCTACCTTTCGACCGGTACAACCGATTCATCGGGAGCAAGACATGGGTCTCATCCATATTGAGCTGTTCACCACCCTCGACCTCGTCGGGCAGGCGCCCGGCGGCCCCGACGAGGACCCGGAGGGATTCCCGTTCGGCGGCTGGCAGGCGCCTCTGATGGACGAGGTCGCCGGGGCGCAGGTCGATGCCGCGTACGAGGGCACGGACGCCCTCCTGCTCGGCCGGCGGACGTATGACATCTTCGCCGCCTACTGGCCGCACCAGAAGGGCGCCGAGGAGACCGAGTTCGCCACGCTCTTCAACCGTGTCCCGAAGTACGTGGCCTCCCGTGGCAAGCCCGACCTCTCGTGGGCCGGGTCCACGCAGCTCGGCCCGGATCTGGCCGGCGCGGTGCGCGAGATCCGCGATCGGCACGAGCACGTGAGGGTCGTCGGGAGTCTGAACCTGGTGCAGACCCTTCTGCGCGAGCAGCTCTTCGACCGGCTCGACCTCTGGGTGCACCCGATCGTGCTCGGCGACGGGAAGAAAGTGTTCGACGGCGGTGCGGTGCCCACGAACGTCACCCTCCTCGAACCGCCGGTCGCCAGCCCGAAGGGCACCGTCTACCTGCGCTACGGCCGCGCCGACGGCACGCCCGGGACGGGGGACATGAGCGCACCCGATCGCGGTGCCGGGCGCGACAGCTGAAGCCTCCGGCGCCAGGTGCATCCGTGTCGTCGGCGGTGGATCCGCCCGTTCACCGCCGCCACACCATGCTCCGACCGGCTCTGGCGCACCGGGCCGAGTCCGGCAAATGACCTGGAGTGGGTGGCTGAGTCGTTTCAAAAAGGCTGCCGGCCGGAAACGGTCAGGCGCCTGACCGACGCCGCAGCGCCCATTCTGGAGATGCGGTCATCGGTGCAGAATCTCGAAGTGGACGGCTGGCCCTACTTCGCTAAAGTGACCACCCAGGTGGGCGGCTAGACGACAGTCCGCCCTCACCCTCTGCCTGTGGTCCCTACGCCCGGGGGGACCACGTACAACCTGGCGCTGGGAGCCGCCCCCCCCCGCTGTCGGTCCTTGCTATTGGTTCAGACAATTAACAACTATGTCGTTTCCATCTCGTTAACAATTTACTTATTGACGACATGGCAACGGCCGAGTTGACTCCCGTGAACCTCGGCCGCAGCCTTGCGGCCTCGTCAGGGAGGCAACCCAAAAATGAACGCGGTAATGCGTCGTGCCGTCATGTGCTCGCTTGCGGTAACGATGACCGTGTCCGCGGCCGCTTGCGGTGACACGGGCGACACCGGAGTCAGCCTGAAGGACAAGTCGATCGGTCTGCTGCTTCCGGACAACGCCACGAAGCGGTACGAGAAGTTCGACCGTCCGTTGATCGGAGGCAAGATCACGTCGCTCTGCCCCGACTGCAAGATCGCGTACGAGAACGCTGACGGTGACCCTGCAAGACAGGCGCAGCAGGTCCGCGACATGATCGCCCAGGGCGTCAAGGTCCTGATCCTGAGCCCGCAGGACGCGGTCGGCATCAAGGCGTCGGTCCAGGAGGCCGTGGACAAGGGCGTCAAGGTCGTGGCGTACGACCGCTTCGCCCAGGGTCCGGTCTCCGCGTATGTCTCCTACGACAACGAGAAGGTCGGCGAGCTGCAGGGCCAGGCACTGCTCAACGCCATGGGCGACAAGGCGACCCCGACTGCCAACGTTGTCATGATCAACGGTGACGACGCCGACCCGAACGCCGCGCAGTTCAAGGCCGGTGCACACAAGGCGCTCGACGGCAAGGTCAAGATCGCCTACGAGCAGAGCGGCAAGTGGAAGGACACCGTCGCGAACCAGAAGGTCACGGAGGCGATCGCGCGGCTCGGCGCCAAGAACATCGACGGTGTCTACTCCGCGAACGACGGCATGGCCGGCGGTATCGCCACCGCCCTCAAGGATGCCGGCATCAACGTCCCGCTGACGGGTCAGGATGCCGACCTCGCCGGCATCCAGCGGATCCTGGCCGGCAAGCAGAGCAGCACCGTGTACAAGGCGTTCAAGCCCGAGGCCGACGCGACCGCCGAGATCGCGGTCAAGCTGATCAACGGTGAGGACATCAAGACCGTCGCGGACACCGTCGCGACCAGCGGCTCCGGCACCACCGTGCCCGCCAAGCTGCTCACCGCGGTGTCGGTGACCAAGGACAACATCAAGGACACGGTCGTCAAGGACGAGGTGTATCTCATGATGCAGATCTGTGCCGGCGCCTACGCCGCCGCCTGTGAGGCGGCCGGCATTCGCTAGACCCCCTGGCCCCGCCACTCCCCCGATCCCTCGGCCCGCCGGCTGCCGCGGTGGCGGCAGCCGATCCGCGGCTGCGGCGATGGCGGAGCGGCGGCCGAGGTCACGGCGCCGGCTCGGGGCGAGGGGCGAGGACGGCGCCCAGCAGGAGTCCGGCGGCGATGGCGGTCACAATGGTGATCATTTTGGTGAGGTCGTGGAAGCCCTGGATGGGGTAGCCGCCGGCCAGTGCGGTCAGCCCGCGCATGCCCAGCGAGCCGACGGTGAGAGTGAAGAAGCCTGGCAGCAGCAGCACGATGCGTGGGGGCTGCGCGGGTCTGGCGGCCAGCCATGTCGTGACCAGGCCGAGCGGTACGGCGGCGGCGAACGTGCCGCCGACCTCACCGATCAGCTTGGTGCCCGCAGTCTGCACGCCCACGGTGACATACACCAGGACCAGCAGGGTGCCCAGCAGCCGGGTGGGGATGGCGAAGGCCGGCACGGTGCCGACGGTGAAGACGATCCAGGCCAGGAACAGGGCCCAGCGGCAGGTCCCCGTGGGCCGCCACGTCGAACAGCGCATGCCGTGATCTGCCGGTGATCACCAGTCCGAGGATGACTCCGAGGTAGAGCTGGACGAGCAGGAAGACCGCGTGGACCAGGCGGTTCGCACCGGTGGTGAGGAATCCGGCGGCCAGTTCCGCGGTGGCCGCGCTGAGATGGTCGCCGGGAACGAAGTAGAACAGAGCGGGCAGCATCAGCAGGACCGGGCCACCGTGTGCGGGCGTGCGGGCGAACACCTCCAGCGTGATGAGGGAGACGGTGGTCGCGGCCACCAGCGGCAGCACCGTCGCGAGTCTCGGCAGCCGCCCGGCGGCAACGGCCAGGGAGGCGGTCACGGTGCCGAGAACGGCCGTGGTCCACACCTCGTACCAGGTGGGCTGCATCAGGGGTGCGAATCCGATGGCGAACAGGACGATGCCGGCCAACTTGAGCCACCACGGGTACAGCGGCGGGGCCGAGGTGATCGCTGCCGGGCTGCGGTCGGCCTCCGCGGCACCCATGCGCCCTTCGGCGACCTGCGCGATCGCGAGGAGATGGTGGAGCAGGAGGCGTGGTCCAGCGCCGGGCCCGTGCGGACCTCGGGGTCGAGGGACACCATGCGCCCGGTGGACACGCTGTCGGTGAGGGGTTCGAGGTTCAGAGCTGTGCACGGTGATGCACTCAGGTGCATACCGTGCAGGTCGGGAACCGGGGAACGGCCGTCATCGGTGCCCCGCAGGACCGCCGCCCACAGCGCGGAAGCCACCACCACGCCGCCCAGCGCCCACAGCCACGGCCGGCGCCGCCCCGGACCCGGGGGGCCACGGCGCGTGGTCGTCGTCGCTCAACACGTCCGCGGGCCGCCCCGATCGAGGCTCCTCCCACATCTCCGGCTCGGTGATCACACGCCGTCGGCCCGAAGCGATGCGCGTCCCTGCCCTACGGGTCCATGTCGCCTCCACTGCTACTTGCGGCGTGCGACCAGCAGGCCGGCTAAGTCGACGATCCCGAGCGGGCAGTCCAGGAGAGTGCTGAAGGGCTCCCCGGCGAGCCGCCTCACGACGAGGCCGAACAGTCCGATGAGCATCAGCACCCTCCACCCGGCAGGACCGCGGTCCGTCTGACTCTGCGTCATTTACTTGCCTCCTGCGACTCCTTGAATGCGCCTGCTACGCCTGCTGCGCCTGCTCAACAAGGTAAGGATTGTTCAACAATCCAGCAAGAGGGCATTCAAGAGTGGCTCTCACCGCTTCCATTTCGCTGTACAAACGGAGTATCTTTTGTTCAACGATCTGTCCGCAGGATGAGAGGGACGCAGGTGAGCACCAACGCTCCGAGGTCATGGATCGACGAACTGGCGCGAGACCAGGACCCGCTCGGCCGCGGCAGCACCGCCGAGCGCGTGGCCGGCGTACTGCGGGACCGGGTGACCGAAGGGCGGATCCCACCCGGAACCCGGCTGTCGGAGGAGGCCATCGGCGCGGCCCTCGGGGTCTCCCGCAACACCCTGCGTGAGGCCTTCCGACTGCTGGCCCAGGAACGCCTGCTGGTGCACGAGCTCAACCGCGGCGTGTTCGTGCGGACCCTGGGCCGGGACGACGTCGTGGAGCTGTACCGGCTGCGCCGACTCGTGGAGGGTGCGGCCGTACGGGAACTGGTCGGCGCCCCCGAGCGGGTGATCGGCGCGATCCGGGCAGCCGTCGAGGCGGGCGAGCGCGCCGCGGCCGACCAGCGCTGGCCCGATGTCGCCACCGCCGACCTGCACTTCCACCGCGGGATCGTGCAACTGGCCGGATCCGCGCGGCTGGAGGAGTTCATGCTCCGCATCCACGCCGAACTACGCCTGTCCTTCCACGTCATGGACAACCCGCAGCGCTTCCATGAGCCCTACCTCACCCGCAACCGCGAACTCCTGGGCGCCCTGGAGTCCAGGGACACCCAGCAGGCGGAGCTGCTGCTGTCGGTCTACCTCGCCGACGCGGAACGACAACTGGTACGCGCCTTCGAGGACGCGAGATGAGCAGGGTCCCGCCGTTCGAGGAGGTCGACGACCACGGACAGATCCTGTTCTGCGGCGACCCCGGGCTGCAGCTCGATGGCATCCTGCTGGGCCTGCAGACCCCGCAGGGCACGGTCACCCTCGACCCCGACCTGACGGGTCACACCCCGGCGGCGCTTTTCGAGTTCCGGCAGGTCCTACGACTGCATACCAACCACGTCCAACATGCCGTGACGTCAGCGGCGTCGATCGAGGAGGTGCCCAGGGAACCGCAGATCGAGGGGGCCATCCTGTTCGGGATGCAGCGCCTGCCGCCGGAATTCTCGCAGCTGCGCCAGCCCGATCCGCCCAGCTCCGACGAGGACGGGGTCCGCCTGGACAGGATCCCGCCCACCGTGTTCGAAAAGCTGCGCATGCGCGAACCGCCGCGACGCAACGAGAACGAGGTCTACTTCGGCATGCGGCGGAGGCCGCCCGGATACGCCGACCTGCGCTCGGCCCCGGGCTGGGAGCTGCACGAGATACCGGACTGCGATGCGGGGCGATGGAGACCGGACGTCATGAGCCGTTCCCGGCTCGAACTGCGGACGCCCGACGGTGAGCTCTACTCCCGTGCCTGGGTCTCGCCCGACCCCGCGTGGCAGGCCGCCGCCCTGGAGCACGGCTACGTCGTCTGCCTGTGCGGCCTGTTCCTGGGCCTCATCGGACCCATTGACATGACCGCCGCGGCGTACACCCCGGCGATGCGCCGCCAGGGGTTCGAGATCGGCTGCGCACTGGGTCTGACCGTCGGTGGAATCGTCACCTACGTCAACCACTCCTGATCGTGGTTGCTCCCGCCGGGCGTCCGCGGTCTCGTTCGCCCGGCTCGATCGCCCTGACCGCGGCAGTGCACACGCCTGGCCGCCGTGGGGCCCCGCAGCAGCGTCGATGTCCGACCGTGCCGTTGCCAGCAGATTCAAAACATGGGCTATATGGTCCCATTTATGACTCATGGTCCGCCTGAGCGGGTTCGGGCATGTCTGTTCGGCCTCGACGGTGCCCTCACCGGAACGGCGATGGCGCATGCCCCGGCGTGGAGGGCGGAGCAGTGACCGCCGACGCCCTGGTGATCTTCGGTATCACCGGCGACCTGGCGCGCAAAATGACCTTCCGGTCGCTCTACCGCCTGGAGGCGTCCGGGCTCCTGGACTGCCCGATCATCGGGGTCGCGCGCGAGGACTGGTCGCACGACCACCTCATCTCCTCCTTGCGCGAGGCCCTGCACACGGTCGGCGAGCCGGTGGAGGCCGGTGCCTTCGAGCGGCTGGCCCGGCGGCTGACCTACCTGCAGGGCGACTTCGCCGACCCGGCGACCTACCAGGCGCTGGCCGGCCGGCTGAAGGACGCCGGGAAACCGCTGTTCTACCTGGAGATCCCGCCGTCGCTGTTCGCCCCGGTCGTGGAGGCACTGGGTGCGGCGAACCTCACCGCGCATGCCACGGTGATGCTCGAGAAGCCCTTCGGCCACGACCTGGCCTCCGCCCGGGCGCTCAACGCACGGCTGCACCAGGTGCTCGCCGAGGACCAGATCCTGCGCATCGACCACTTCCTCGGCAAGCAGCCCGTACTGGACATCCAGTTCCTGCGGTTCGCCAACGCGCTCCTGGAACCGGTCTGGAACCGCGATCATGTGGCGGCCGTACAGATCACCATGGCCGAGGACTTCGGAGTCGAGGACCGAGGGTCGTTCTACGACCCGGTGGGCGCGCTGCGCGACGTGGTCCAGAACCACCTCCTCCAGGTGCTCGCCCTGATCGCCATGGAAGCGCCGGTCGGCCCCGGACCCGACGCGCTGTGGGACCGGCGGGTCGATGTCTTCCGGGCCATGGCCGACGTCGATCCGGCCCGCTGCCTGCGCGGTCAGTACGAGGGCTACCTGGACGTCCCCGGAGTCAAGCCGGGCTCGGTGACCGAGACCTACGTCGAACTCGCCCTGGAAGTGGACAACTGGCGCTGGAGCGGCGTGCCGTTCTCCATCAGGGCGGGCAAGGCACTGGCCGCCAGGGCCACCGAGGTGCGCGTGGTCTTCAAACGCCCGCCGCGGCTGGCCTTCCTCGACCAGCCCGAGCATCCCGACCCCAACGAGCTGGTGCTGCGGATCGACCCGGACCCCGGACTGCGGCTCAACATGCTCTCCAAGGAGGCATCCGGTCACTCGACCAGAGACGTCCACCTGGACCTGTCCTTCGCCGCCGAACTCGGCAAGCCCCCCGAGCCCTACGAGCGGCTCCTCAACGACGCGCTGACCGGCGACCGTTCGCTCTTCACCAGGCAGGACGTCGTGGAGGAGACCTGGCGCGTCATCCAACCGCTGGTGGATCACCCACCCGCGCCGGTGCCCTACGCACGGGGTTCCTGGGGACCCACGCAGCACCCGGGCAACACGCCCTGGCAGTTGCCCTGGGTCCCAGGCCCCGACCCGAGGCGAACGGACCACGCCGACACGTAACCCCCGGCAGCTCGGCGTGATGCGCCCGGCCGGATGGGCGCCGACATCGCCCGCCGCCTGATGCGCGACGGCCACAGCTGCGTGGTGTCCGACGCGAGCCTCAGACTGGGCAGCGCTGGAGAGGAGGGAGGCCACTGCCTCAGTCGGCATGAAGGATCCGAAAGCGAGCGGGTTCCGCCGGATCCCGATCAACGACTTGGACCGGCGGCCAAGCCCACTGCCAGACGTTGATGCCGGGCACGCGGGAGAACCGGATCTGCCCCCGGGTGCCTTCGACCGCAACGCGCGACCACGATGCACTCGTGCGCGCCCGGTCCCCACCGCTCGAACGCAGCACATCGGCGAGGACGGCGACCGTGTCGTAGCCCTCGAAGGCGACGAAGGAGGGTGCTTCGCCAAGCCGCTCGCGGAGAGCCGTCTCGACTCGTGCACCGAGTGGGCCGAGGCGTTCGGGCAGGTAGCGCAGGAACGGGATCCCGGCTCCCTGGTCACCCAGCAACGCCACCCATTCGGCGAACTCCGGTTGCCCGGCCGGAGCACCCATCATGATCTCTGCCAGGCGCTGGTCGCGGCGGACGGACCTCACGATCGGCACTGCCGGCTCCGGGTGGCCGACCAGAAGAAGGAGGGCGGTCGCGCGATGGTGGACGAGTTCGTCGCACACGGCCGTGGGGGTGAGCGCGCCCATGTCGAGTTCGATGACGGTGCCGCCACGTGGAGCGAGATGGTCCCGCAGAATGCGGGCCCCGGATGCCCAGTAGACACTCGGCTGCGCTGCTACGGCGATTCGGCTGTGGCCCGCGCCGAGGAGGAAGTCTGCATAGATCTGCCAGCCATGGGACTGTGCCGGGGCGAGGCGCGCGACCCACTGCGTCGGCTTGTCGGTGAGCGCGTCGAGAACCGCTGACGAGCAGAGGAACGGCAGGCCGAGGGCGTCGGCCCTGGCGGCAGCGGCGCGAGCAACGACGCTGTGGTACTCCCCCACCACGGCAGCCACGCCCAGACCAGCCAACTCATCTACGGCCGCCGCCGCCCGCTCTGGATCAGCCGCGGTGTCCCGGACCACCAACTCGAGTGGTCGTCCCACGATCCCGCCGGCGTCATTGACTTCGCGAACGGCCAACTCGAGTCCAGCGAGCAAGTGCCTGCCCGCCTCGACCCAGCCAGGCCGCGTCAGCGGAACGAGAGCGCCGATCCGGACGGACGATCCGTCGGTCCGCTCCCCTCCAGATGGCGATGGTGGCGTATTCATGCCTTGCCCTCTCCCGTGCGGAGCGTCGGTGGCAGTTGGCCCGGTACGTACAGGGGCACGGCTTGGCAGTTACGCATGCAGCTCATCTCGCCGTGGCGGAAGCACCTTGGTGACCATGTCGGCCATTGCATCCACCATCATCGCCAGCGGGCAACCGATTATCCGTCCCGTTCACTGCGGGCCGTTGCCCGCGCTGCCGGGCCGCTATTGACGTCATCCCCGCCCTGAAGGGACGCCCAGCGACACACACTGACCGACCGTCGACTATAGACGAACCTGCCTTCACTCGGATGGCGGCTCTCCGGCGCAGGTGCGAGGGCAGTGGGCCGTCCTGTGTGACGTTCCGGGTTGGGGCATGCTGGGGCTGCGCACACGCGCTCTATTGCGGTGGCAGGGGGCTGGTCGGGTGTTACGCATTCACTTCACGGCGGAAGACCTCGCGCGGACACGTGTGGCCGCGACGATCGGAGTCGCAGCGGAGATCTACTACAGCCTGGAATTGCTGAGGGAGAACCGGGACCTTCCTCACTTCCGCTCGTGGCGTTCGGCGGTCGCGGGCCGGCTGGGCGCGGACACGCGCCCGCTGACGTCCTTGATTCCGGTGCGCGGTCCCGGGCTCGACCTGCTGGCCCTGATGGGTGATACGCCGTCCCTGGAACACTCCTTGGACAACCTGCTGCACGCCCCCGTGTCGCGGCTGCGACGCGAGTTCGAGGGGCTCAACTTCCATCCCGGACACTTGTCATGGGCCAGGCGGGTGTCCGAAGGGGACCGCGAAGCGCGCAGGGAGCTCGCCGACGCCGTGCGCGCCTGCCATCGGCTGACGGTAGAGCCGTACTGGCAACGAGGGCGGTCGGAACTGGTCGCGCTGTCCACCCGCTCCGCGAACCTGGTGCTCGAGGGAGGCATCGATCTGCTGCTGCGCTCGATCTGCGCACCACTGGTCCGCTGGCGTCCTCCCGTTCTCGAAGCTCCCTACCCCCGCCGGGTCGAGGTGCGCCTCCAGGGCAGGGGGCTGATCATCACGCCCACGGTCTTCTCGACACGGCCTGTGAGCTTTCTGTGGGACCCGCTCGACACCGCCCAGCCACCCCGGCTGACGGTACCGGCCCTCCGTCGGCCGCTGACCGGTGCTGGACCGGCCGAACCGGACAACTCGCCCGTGCGGAACCTGGAGTCTCTCCTCGGCCGGACGCGAGCCGCTGCCTTGCAGGTGACAGCGGAAGGCTGCACGACGACCGAACTGGCACGCCGCCTCAACGTCTCCGCTGCAGCCGCCAGTCAGCACGCGACGGTGCTGCGGGACACCGATCTCATCACCACCAGCCGCCGAGGCGGTTCCGTGCTGCACCTCATCACCCCGCTGGGGCTCGCCCTGTTGAGGACCGGCACCATGACGGAGTCGTGAGCCACGGGGTCGCCGAGGTATCGGCCGTCGCGTCCCCCTTTTAAGCCGTGACTTAAGAGCTGGTCCGCAGATGGATGGCTCGCGCAGGATGTGAGGCCGCAACCGGCTCACATCCTGGAGATCGCATGCGCACTCATCTCGCAGCTGCCCTCGGCACCGTCGTGCTGACCGCGGGCACCTTGCTGGGCGCTCCCGCCGCCGGCGCTCACACCGCCGCCTACCCCTCCACCGATTTCGAAGTCACTGTCGGGAACACATGGACGAAGGGGACTGTGACGTGGCTGAACCGGTCGGTCGTGGTGACGGGGACACACAAGTCGGTGAGCTCGGCCGGCCTGGCGTACTGCCGGCTCACCTGGGCGTACACCTACAACGCCGCCGACACCGTGCAGCTGGGCTCGAACGACTCCAAGCCCGTCGATACGGCGTGCGGTACGTCCAAGAACTTGGTTCTGTCGACGATCTTGTGATGCGGACGCTTCAGCGGGTCGTGTCGGTCGTTCGCGATCATGCATCGCGTGCTCTCGTGATGTGCTCTTGGAGCTGTTCCCGTACCTATCCGCATTGTTGATCGAGGAGGTCGAGAGACAGCCGGACAAGATCATGCTCAGGGCGCGTGTGCGGGCGATGACCGCGGTCTGCCGGTGCGGTGAGAGTTCGGCGCGGGTGCATGGTCGGTACGTCCGTAGGTTGCGTGACGTGGCGGCGGGTGGTCTCGGTGTCGTGATTGAGTTATCCATACGCCGCTTCCGCTGCGAGAACGCTGCCTGTCCGGCCGTGACGTTCGCCGAGCAGATCACGGGGCTGACGACTCCGCACAGCCGTTACACCCCTTTGCTGCGCGGGGTGTTGGCTCAAGTCGGCCTGGCCCTGGCGGGCCGGGCGGGAGTCCGTCTGGCGACGCTGATCGGCATCACCGTGGGCAAGGACACGCTGCTGCGTCTGGTCAGGGCCCTGCCAGAGCCGCATGCCGGCGACGTGGAGGTGCTGGGTGTTGCCGATTTCGCCTTCCGTAAGGGCCGCCAGTACGGCACGTTGCTGATCGACATGGCCACCCACCGGCCGCTTCATCTCTACGACGGTCGTGATGGCGAGGACCTGGCAGCCTGGCTCCGCGGCCATCCCGAGGTGAAGGTCATCTGCAGAGACCGCTCCAGTGGATACGGCGAGGGCGCGCGGATCGGGGCACCGCAGGCCGAGCAAGTCGCCGACCGCTATCACCTGTGGGCCAACCTCGGCCAGGCCGTCGAGAAGAGCGTGAACGCCCACCGCTCCCGCCTGGCCCAACCGCCTTCCGAACCTGCTGACACACGCGACGCGCGGGAGGAACAGCCTGAGGTGGTCCAGCCGCCGGTGGAGCTGAGGATCGTGACCCGGCTGCGTGAACAGCACGCCGCCGCCCACGAGCTGTGGGAACAGGGGATGTCGAAAGCGGCGATCGGGCGGAAGCTTGGGCTGCACCAGGCCACTGTCCGCAAGCTTGTCGACGCCCACTCCGCCGATGATGTCGTCGCCAAGAGCCTGCAGCGGGCACACACCGTCGACCCTTACGTCGGCCACCTGCACCGGCGCTGGAACGAAGGTGTCAGAAACGCCGCCCAGCTCTACCGGGAGATCCAGGACCTCGGCTACCCCGGAGGCGAGTTGGCGGTCCAGCGTCACCTGCGGCGCTATCGGACCGGGCGCGGACATGCGCCCGCCGCGGGGCCCAAGCCTCCGTCGGTCCGCAAGGTCACCTCCTGGATCATGACCCACCCCGAACACCTGCGGGATGAGGACGCGAGCAACCTGCACCGGCTTCGAGAGCGCGATCCTGAGCTGGACCGGCTGACTCTCCACGTCAGGAAGTTCGCCGTGATGATGACCGGACGCCACGGCGACCGTCTCGAGAGCTGGATCGCGGGCACCGAGCAGGACACACTGGCCCCGCTCGCGTCTTTCGCCCGAAACCTCCGCCGGGACCTTGACGCCGTCCGCAACGGCCTGTCCCTGCACTACAGTTCCGGCGCCGTCGAGGGCAACGTTAACCGGCTGAAAATGCTGAAGCGCCAGATGTACGGCCGGGCCGGCCTCGATCTCCTTCGCAAACGAGTCCTGCTCGCGCGATGAGCTTTGACCACTCACATCACAAGATCGTCGACAGAACCAAGAACTTCACCTTCACCGTGCCGGCCAATGTCGTCGGCGGAGCCGGGCTCGTGCGGGTCTGCCTCGATGACGGCAATTACAAGGACCTGCTCTGCCACCCCTACAGGCGGCCCTGACCCGTCCGACCGGTCGGACGGTGACGTCGTCGCAACAACCCCATGCCGGGATCTGCTGCCTCGGTGAGCAGGCTGGGACGCGGTCATGCTGATGCCGCCTCAGGCTCCGGCTCCAACGTGCTGTCCCGTGTTGTGCCGCCGGCCGGGCGGCACAACACGGGACGCGCGGAAGCTCAGCTCGCAGCACGCTGCTTCGCCCTCTTCGCTACGCGGCAGCCGTCATGCGGGCGAATACCACGACATTGCTGTCGTAGTACCTCTTCTTCGGGTCGAACTCACCGCCGCAGGTGACCAGGCGGAGTCCCGCGTAGTCGAGATTCTTGTAGACCTCGAGCGTGGGGAACTTGGCCTTCGGATACTCGGCGACCCGGTCGACCGTGAACGTGGCCTTTCTGCCGTCCTGCCGGGTCACCTCGATGGTGTCGCCGGCCTTCATGGTCTTCAGTTTCGCGAACACCGCCGCCGCACCGTTCCAGGTGACATGGCCGGCGATGACGGCCGGTCCCACGGAGCCGGGTGTCGGACCGGGTTCGTACCAGCCCGCGAGATCGGGGTCCTTGGGGGCCTTCATGACTCCGTCCTTGTCCTGGCGCAGCGTCTCCAGGTTGCTGGAGACGCCGAGGGACGGGATGGTGATCGTCTGCGGCGCCGATCGGGCCAGGGCGGGCGCGGCGTTTCCCGCATTCGATCCGCCCTGCGCTCCGGCCTCCGGCGACGCGCTCTGGGAGCCGCCGGCGGGCGCCTGGCCCTGTACGGCTTTCTGAGCCTGGCGCGCCGGGGGCGCAGCGGCGTCCTGGCCCCCGCACCCGGTCAGCGTCAGTGCGGCGAGGGTGAGGACGGCGGCCAGGCCGGTGACTCCGCGGCCGCGGGGTCGCGCGGTAGCGGCGTCGGGCGCAGGAGGCGCGGTCGGTACGGAGAGGTGAGCGGAGAGGTGAGCGGAGAGGTGAGCGGGCTTCACGCGGCGCTCCTCGAGGACTCCGTCCGGACGCCGGCGAGCGCACGCCGACGCCTCACGACGACCGCCGCGCCGACCGCCGCCACGGACACGGCTGCCGCGCTGCCGGCCAACGCCGTCGGCACCATCGCGCTCTGCGGGTCACCGCCCCCGGTTTCGATACCGCCCACCGGAATGGACCCCACGGACGCGCCCATGACCATTCCGCAGTTGGTCGGAGCCGTGGCCTCCTGAGGGAGCTTCGGGTCGAGCTCGCTCACCCCGGCCCCTTCGAAGTCGTACTTGTCGTTCTTGTTGCGGTCGATGCCGTGCTGCACGATGTGCAGGTCCTTGATGTGGTCGACCACTTCCTTGGAGACGGTGAGCGTCCGCTTGTAGGAGAGCTTGCCCTGCTTGTCGGCGACGGGCATGCGGTCCACGGCGAGACCGCTGGTCGCCAGGGTGTCCCCGGACGTGGTGAGCGAGATGTTGATGTTGCCGTAGTCCACGGTGGCCTCGGTGTTGCTGAGGACCCCGTCGGCGTTGGTGTCGTCGCTGGCGTCCGGGCAGTGGAAGTCATGGCCATTGGTCGAGCCGTGCAGATGCTGGGCCGAGGGCTGTCCGGGCACCATGCCCTCGGACTCGATCTGCACAGTGAGTTTGTTGCCCTTGATGCTGAGCATGGCGGTACCCCGGGAACCGGAGTTGTTCAGCTGCGCCAGGTCGATCTGATAGGCATTGCCGCCCTCCGCGAGAGCTGGCGAGGAGAGTCCCACGGTCAGGAACATGGCGGCAGGCAGGGCGGCGAGTACCACGAGGCGACCGGTGCGCTTGGCTATCACATTCGCTCCTGTTCCGCGGCCCCCGAGGGAGGAACCGCAGATCGTACGGGGGTGACGCGAGATCCCGGGGAGTGGTCTCTCTGCTTCTTCGGAGCCCCAACGCCGTTGGATTGGTGGTTCTTTGAAAAACTTCTGAACGGGCCGTCGGGCAGGGCGCAACCTGCCCGGTGATCCCACTGCGGGGTCCCGCAGCCACCTGCCGTGACGTGCCAGGAGACCGTCGGGGTGCCTCGACCACGATCGTGGTCGAGGCCCCCCGACGGTCTGCGCCGGCCACGACAGCGGGCGCGCGTGCCTCAGTTGAGCTCAGCGCTCGGCCACCAGGACGTAGGCGGCCGTCTGCACGGAGAGTTCGACCGCCTCCGCGCCGCCGCTGACCGTCACGCTGCCGGGCGAGGACATCACGTTCACGACGGCGCCGGGCCGGATCCCGGCGTGCCGCAGGGTGTGCATCAGGTGGGGGTCGGTCTGGATCGTCTCCCCGATGCGCCGTACGACGGCGCTCGTTCCGTTCGGCCCGGGCTCAAGGTCGCTGATGCTGACCATTCTCTCGTCGGGGAAGGGATCCATGGTGCTCGTCCGGCCGAGTTCCTCCAGGCCCGGGATCGGGATGCCATAGGGCGATTTCGTCGGGTACTGGAGCAGTTCCAGGATGCGGCGCTCGGCGGCTTCGCTCATCACGTGTTCCCAACGGCAGGCTTCGGCGTGGACCTGCTCCCATTCCAGCCCGATCACGTCGACGAGAAGGCACTCCGCGAGGCGGTGCTTACGCACCACGCGCATCGCCAGCCGCCGGCCGTGCTCGGTCAGTTCCAGGTGTCGGTCGGCGGCGACATGCAGCAGGTCGTTGCGCTCCATGCGGGCCACGGTCTGGCTGACGGTGGGGCCGCTCTGGTGCAGCCGCTCGGCGATACGGGCGCGCAGGGGGACCAGGCCGTCCTCCTCGAGCTCCAGGATGGTGCGGAGATACTTCTCGGTGGTGTCGATGAGGTGGGTCATGCCGTTGGTCAGGCGGGGGTTTCGGCGGTGGCGGTCAGCACCGCGCGGCCGAGGATGTGGCCGGCCATGGTGAAGCCGAGGACGGCCGGGGTGGCGTCGGCCGCGACGCCGATGGACTCGACGTCGAGGGCGTGCACCACGACGAAGTAGCGGTGCGGGCCGTGTCCGGCCGGCGGTGCGGCGCCGATGAAGCGTGCTGCGCGGGCGTCGTTGGGCAGTTGGAAGGCGCCTTCGGGCAGGCCCGAGCCGGTGTCGCTGCCGACGCCCTCGGGCAGTTCGGTGACGGTTGCGGGGATGTCGGCGACCGCCCAGTGCCAGAACCCGGACCCGGTGGGGGCGTCGGGGTCGTAGACGGTTACGGCGTAGCTCTTGGTGCCGTTCGGGGCGCCGTTCCAGGACAGCTGCGGGGAGACATCCTTCCCACCGGGGACGCCGGCGGAGAACTGCTCGGGCGACCAGGCGCCGCCGTCGGTGACGGCGGTGCTGGCAACAGTGAAGGAGGCCGCCTCAGGGAGGCGGGCGAAGGGGTTGTTGGCGGTTGTCACGTCGTTCCTTTCGGGCCGTTCGGGCCGTGCTGCGGAGTGGCGGCGATGCGGTGTCGACGGAGGGACCGCGGTGCCGCGCAGGAGCACTGCCGTCGGCTCTCATCGCCGATGAATCGACGATAACACTAATAATCGATTATTGAAGGGATCGTCTATGATGAGGCCATGACGCAGACGGCCCACACCTCGACTTCGCCGGGCAAGCAGATGCTCTCCGAGCAGGTCTACACACACCTGCGGGACGCGATCATGCGCGGGGATTACGCCCCGGGTGACGCCCTCAAACCGCAGAGCCTCGCCAAGGAACAGGGCGTGAGCCTGGCCGTCGTACGCGAGTCACTGGTGAGGGTGGTCGGCGAGGGCCTCGCCGACCGGCTGCCGAACCGCGGCTTCGCCGTCCCGGCCTTCTCCGACCGCCGCTGGCAGGAGATCGCGGAAGCCCGCCGGACCATCGAACCGGTCATGTTGCGCATGTCCATCGAGCGCGGCGATGTCGACTGGGAGGCTCGCGTACGAGCGGCCCACCACCGCCTGGCCCGCACCCCGGCATACGTGCCGGGAGAAGGCGAGTACTACAGCGACGCATGGGCCGCGGCCCACCGCGACTTCCACCGCACCCTCCTGGAGGGATGCGGCAACCCGGTCCTGCTGGAGACCTTCGACCGGATGTGGATTGCGAGCGAGCTGGCACGCCGCTGGACGGCGCACCGTCGACCCGAGCGTGACGGAGCTCCCGAGCATCGCCGGTTGGAGGAGACCGCGCTGGCCCGCGACGCCGACGCCGCAGCCGAGGTACTGACCCAGCACCTCACCATGACGGCGGTCGCACTGACCGACCGCCCCCACCACGAACCCTCGGTTGACGCCTGATGGACTCGCCCACCCGCCGGACGCTCGCAGCCTACGAGCGCTGCTGGAAGAGGCTCGAACATTTCGACTCCGGCCAGTTCGTCGTGCCAGGGGGAACGTCTAGCGGGACGGGACAACCGCACCGTCACACGTAGATCACAGCCGCGTGGGACACACTCTCCGTCATGTCCCCAGCTGTCATCTACGGACCAGGCAGCGGTACTCGCCCGCGCGGCCGTTGGCCCTGAGCCCGTTCATATGGCAGGGCCGGCCTGGGTCGTCATGCCGAGGAAGGACGGGTGCGCAGGCCGTCGATGACGAGATCGAGGATGCGTGCGGCGCGTGCCTGGCTCTCCGGCCCCGGGAGGGATGCGCCACAGCACGCTGAGTTGCAGGAGCACGTCCTCAGGATCGGTCCCGGGTTTCAGGGTGCCTTCGGCGACGCCGGCGGCCAGCAGGACGGCGATGGCACCGAGGAAGGACTCGTAGTTCTCGTCGTCGAGGCCGCCGTTGGCCGCGGCGTGGATCACTTCGGCCACGCCGTATTTGAGTTGTCCGTAGCGGGCGACTTCGTCGAACCAGTGACGCAGGGCCTCCAGCGGTGGGAGCGAGGCCGCAAGGGTGTGCGCCAGGTCGATGACCTTCTGGATCTCCTGGTGGTAGAGCTCGACGATGAGCGCCTCCCGGGTGGGGAAGTGCCGGTAGAGCGTGCCGACGCCGACGCCGGCTTGCTTGGCGATGGCGGTCATCGAAGCGCTGGACGACGCGGCGAACGCCTCGCCCGCGGCAGCGAGGATCCGCGCCCGGTTGGTGACGCGTCCGTACGAGTGGCTCGGGGTGGCGTTGGGTTCACGGGGCCGCCGCAACCGCCACAACACCGACAAGGCCCACCGGATGATGGGCTGGCAGCCCCGGCCCGCCCAGGAGACCGTACTGGACTGTGCCCGCTGCCTTCTGGCCCACGACGCCCTCTGACAGATACGCACCGTCGGCCTTGTGCGCAGCACCTGAGCCGTCGGTCAGCGGGTGTGGCGGCGGACTGCGTCGAGGAGTTGGTCGACGTCGTCGGCGCTGTGGGAGAAAGCGGTGACGAACCGGACGATTCCCGGTTCCCAGCGGTCGTGATAGAAGGCGTAGCCCTCGGCGAGGAGTCCTTCGGTGACCTGCTGGGGCAGACGGCAGAAGAGGATGTTGGCCTGCGGCGTGGCCAGCAGGCCGGTGCCGGGAATGGCTTTGAGGCCGTCGCCGAGCCGGGTGGCCATCGCGTTGGCCTGGCGGGCGTTGTGCAGCCATAGGCCATCGGTGAGGTAGGCGTCGATCTGGGCCGCATGGAAGCGCATCTTGGAGGCGAGCTGGCCGGCCCGCTTGGCGCGGAAGGCGAGCTCGGCGGCGAGCGCGGGGTCGAAGCAGACGATGGCATCGGCCGTCATCGCACCGTTCTTCGTGGCGCCGAACGACAGGACGTCGATGCCGGCCTTCCACGTCATCTCGGCCGGGCCGACGCCGAGATGGTCCAGGGCGTTGGCGAAGCGCGCGCCGTCCATGTGGACGCGCAGTCCCGCGTCCTTGGCGATGGCGGACAGGCGGCGGATCTCCTCCACGGTATAGACGCTGCCGCTCTCGGTGGCCTGACTGATGCTCACCACGGACGGCTGCACGCTGTGCACGTCACCGGCCCGCCGGCCCACCGCCGCCCGCAGCGCTTCCGGGTCGATCTTGCTGTCAATGCCTGGGACACCGACGAGCTTGGCGCCGTTGGTGAAGAACTCCGCAGCGCCGCATTCGTCGGTGTTGATGTGGCTGCCGGGATGGGAGAGCACGCTGCCCCACGGTGGCGTGAGGGCGGCCAGGCTCAGGCCGTTGGCGGCGGACCCGGTGGAGACCGGGAAGACATCGACGTCCCGCTCGAAGATCTCGCCGAGCCTGCGGCGGGCGTTGTCGGTGAAGGGGTCGTTGCCGTACGGCAGGACCTGCCCGACGGCCGCGCCGGCGACGGCCCGGACTATCTGCTCGGATGCCCCGGCCATGTTGTCGCTGATGAACGCACGGCTGGAGGGGGTGATGGCGATGGTGGTGCTCATGAGGGGTGTTCCTTGGTCTCAGGCCCTGATGGGAGGTGCGTCTTGGCATCAGGCGCTGATGGGGGTGTGTCTGGCATCAGGTGCTGATGGGCGAGGCGAAGACGACGGTGATGTCCACTTCCTCGGCGCCCGTGCGGTAGAAGTGCGGTGCGTCCCCGGCGAAGGCGAGCATGTCGCCGGGACCCAGATCCTGCGGGGCGTCGACAGGGCCGGCGGTCACGTGCCCGGTGGCAACGAGCAGGTGCTCGATCGTGCCGGTGGCGTGCGGGACACCGGGCAGCTCCCTCTCGGGTGGAATGCGCAGCCGCCAGATCTCCAGGCTGTTGCCACTGCTGATGCGGCGCAGCAGTTCCCGGGAGACCTCGCCGGGCTCGGTGTCCGTGCCCGGCCGGAAGACCGGCCCGGTGTCGGCGTCACGTGCCAGCAGGTCGGCGATCGGGATACGCAGGGCGATCGCGATCGCGTCCAGGGTGTCGATCGTCGGATTGCCGTTGCCGGACTCCAGCTGCGACAGCGTGGCCTTGCTCAGCCCGGCGCGCCGGGCCATCTCCGCGGCGCTCATCCCACGCTGCTGGCGGCGCAGGCGGATCTTCGCGCCGACTGCGGCTGCGGTACTGCTCACCGGCTGGCGGCCGGACGGCGGGGGTGTCATCAGCGGCTCCGTTGCGGTGCGGTGCAGGACACGCGGACGGTGCCATCGAGGTGGGCGCGGACCTGTGCGCCGACCCGAATGGCCTCGATTGAATGAACCATGCGTTCACTATACCGAACACTCGACGCAGTATTGAACCCATCGTTCGTTTTAGTGAACGACCCTCACTGCGGGGAGCCGATCGTCCGGTCCGACGAATGGCGAACGCCGCGCGCCGCGGTACCAGCGGCGAGGCCGGCGGGCGCAGCCGGTGGCCGGCGCGACGTCACGGTAAAGGTTGTCGAAGCGGTGGTGCGCCTCCGGCCAGGCGCCGACGGCCCCCGCTACGAGGACTTCCGCACGTACTCTCCCGGTTCGGCGTCCGCGTCCATGCTGTACAGCAGCAGATGGCCGTCGCGACCGACCATGAAGAAGATCGCGGAGGGCTCACGGCAGCCCTTGCCCGACTTCGCCGCGTAGGTCGGCGGGCTCAGCGCCAGCACCGGGGACACCGCGCCGATGGCGAGAGTGCTGTCGCAGAACTGCTCCGTGCCGTCCTCCATGCCCGCCATGCCCGAGATCCGCACCAGTCGGCCACCGACCGGGCCCTGCGTGATCGAGATCAACTCCTTCTCCCGATAGGCCGGGTTGGCCGGCACCCAGACGCCGACGTACTGGTCCGGCACCGCGGTCCCTCCGCCGGCCGACCGGTAGAAATCGGCCGTCAGGCCGCCGGACGTCCACACCAGCACGTCTCGCGACCGCACCTTGAGGGTCTGCTGGGACAGCGGCTTGCAGCGTCCCTGCGGAACTCCCGCGGTCACCTGGCCCGCGGCGACGACCACGGTGTCGGCATCGGTCGACACCAGCTTGCTGCGCCCTGTGCACTGCACATTCCGGTCGGTGTCGATGTACGCGGCGACCTTGTCGCCCGGCCGGCCCGGTGCGATCTCCAGCCGCAGTACCCGCTTCGGCAGATCGGAATTGCCCTCGACCACGCCTTCCCAGGCGCCGACGAACTCATTCGGAACTCCCGGCCCGGCGCTCGGTGATGCCGAATTCGACGCCGGCGCGGTCGCCGAGTGTGTGCTGCCCGCCGCGGGGCCCTTGTCACCACCGTCACGCAGGATCAGCGCCACGCCCGCGGCCACCGCGGCGAGCGTCACCACTGCGGCCAGCACCGGCCGCCACCGCCGCGTGAACCGCGTCGGCGCCGTCGAGCCCTGCGACGGTGTCTGAGCGGCGAGTACCAGCGGCGGTGCGTCCGCGGCGATTACCTGCGGCGATGCCTCCACAGGGGGTATCTGCGGTGGTGTCTCCGCGGTGAGGATCCGGGCGGCGAGCCGGCCGAGCTCAGTCAGCAGCTCCGCGGGCAGCCACGGCCCGTCCGCGTCGGTGTGGGTGCCCGCGGCGAGCTGTTCGGCTGTGGGCCGCCGCTGCGGGTCCTTGTCGAGGCAGGCCGTCACCAGACCGGTCAGCGCCTGCGGCACCCCGGTGAGGTCCGGTTCCTCCTCGGCGGCACGGAACATCAGCGCGTGCGGCCCCAACTCGGCCGAGCCGAACGGCAGCCGCCCCGTCGCCGCGTACACCAGCACGGAGCCGAGGCTGAACACGTCCGCGGCAGCCGTCACCGGCTGTCCGCGCACCTGCTCCGGCGACATGAAACCCGGCGAGCCGAGCACGACCCCGGTCGAGGTCCGCACGCTGCCTGCCGCGGTGTCGAGCGCCCGGGCGATACCGAAATCGATGATGCGCGGGCCGTCGACCGTCAGCAGGATGTTCGACGGTTTGAGATCGCGGTGCACCAGACCCGCGCCGTGGATCGCGCACAGCGCACGGGCCAGCCGCCCCGCCAAAGCATGCAGTGTCGCCTCGGGCAACGGCCCGTAGCCCGACCCGACGACCTGGTCCAGTGCCGGCCCCGGCACGTACTCGGTGGCCACCCACGGGGCCGCGGCCTCGGTATCGGCGCCCAGAACCGGAGCCGTCCCCTCACCGCCCACCCGGTGCAGCGCGGCAACCTCCTGACGGAACCTGGCCCGGAACTCCGGAACCTCCGCCAGCGCCGCCTTGACCACCTTCACCGCCACGGCCCGACCGCCCGCGGAACGCCCCAGGAACACCTGGCCCATACCGCCGGAACCCAGCCTGCCGACCAGCGTGAACTCCCCTATCCGCCGCGGATCCCCCGGCTCCAGGACGTGCATCCGTGCCCCACTCTCCCCCGTGTACGTCAACCCGCTCCGCGCAGCGGCGACACTACCGGCCCGAACAAGAACCCGCCCGCAGCGCCTGCACCCCAAGGCCGGCCAGGACCTTCAGGTCGGTGCCCGCCGGGGTGGCGGTCGCCTCGGTCACCCGGTCGAAGCACCGGCGGAGCCGAAGACGTCCGAGGGGGACCGCCGCACGCTGCGGCGGCCCCCCTCGTGCCGGAGCAGATGCCGGGTCGAGCGTGTGCTCGGACCCGGTCCCGGCGGACTACCCGATGGTCCAGTGCTGGAGCGCGGAGTTGGTGTCGGCTTGTTGTGTCAGCAGCGCGCCGTCGGCTGTGGAGGCCGTGGTCAGCAGCAGTCCGCTCTTGACCGACTTGACGGTGTAGCCGCCGCCCGCCAGTGGGGTCACGGTCCACTCCTGGTTCGTGGTGCCGGAGCAGGTCCACTGGATGATCTTGGCTCCGGCGGCCGTCGAGCCGCCGTTCACGTCGGCGCAGAGTCCCGAGGTGCCGTTGACGAGGGTGTAGGAGCCGTCGGACTGCTGCGTGAACGTCCACTGCTGGTTCGCGCCGCCGTGCAGGGCCCAGGTGATGAGCTGCGTGCCGGTGGTGGTCGAGCCGCCCGGGTCGTCGAGCGCCTTGCCGCCCGTGGTGAGCGTGTGCACGCCGTTGAGGTTGCCGGTGCCGGAGCCGGGCCAGAGCGGGTTGCGGCCGACGGCGTCCATGATCGGAACGAAGGCGGCGTAGGTGGCGGCGAGTTCGGGGGTGCCCCAGGTCATCTGCGCCAGATCCCGCATGGGGTACTTGATCCCGGCCGCGGTCTGGTCCTGCGTCTCGGCGCTGGGGTTGTCGCACCAGACGTGGAGCAGGGAGCCCAGGTTCTTCGAAGCGCTGTTGATGGTGTTGCCGCCCTGGAACAGGTCCGGGTTCCAGGTCTCGTACATCCACGTCGTGTTCGGCTTCGAGCCGCCGTAGACGTAGTAGGTCGGGTCCCAGGACTCGTTGGCGACGGTGTGCCCGGCGTTGATCAACTGCTGCGGTGTGAGGCCGTAGTTGTACCAATACTCGACGACGATGTCGGCGTTCGGGGAGATGGTCCCGTCGCCGGCCTTGATGCCGTCGTTCCACATGCGGGTGGTCTTGGCTCCGGTCTTGACCAGGCTGTCGGCCCAGTTGATGAAGCCGTAGTAGGTGTCCTTGGCCGTGGCACTGGCACCGTAGTTGGCGCGGGCGTAGGTGAGCAGTTGTGGGTAGGCACTGTAGTTGGTCACGTACTCGTCCGCGCCGATGTGCCAATAGCGCGAGGAGGCGAACAACGGCAGGTACTCGTTGATCAGATCACTGATCAGGGTCCGCGCGCCGGGGATGGACAGGTCGATGAAGGCGCTGCTGACGCCTCCCGAGCTGTCCTTGAGCCGGTAGTCGTGCCCGATGTTGAGCTCGCCGGTGAGGATCGCGTCCATGTGCCCCGGCATGTCGATCTCCGGGACGATCGTGACGTGGTACTTGTTGCCGACCGCGATGATGTCGGCGATGTCCTGCTTGGAGTAGTGCTGGGTCGACGTGACCTCGGGGTGTGTACTGCTCTCCAGCCGGAACCCGAACGTGTCCGACAGGTGCAGGTGGAGGTAGTTCATCTTCAGGTAGGCCATGTCGCGGATCTGGTTCTCGACGAACGGCACGTCGAAGAACCGGCGCCCGGCGTCGATCATCAGGCCGCGCTCGGCCTTGGTCGGCGAGTCGGTCGCCGTGCCGGCGGTGATCGTCGAGCCTTGGTGCAGCATCTGCAGCACGGTCCGGGTGCCCCAGAACTCGCCGGTCGTGGTGCCGCCCTGGATGCTGATGCTGCTGCCGACGGTCATGGTGTAGCCCTCGGCGGGAAGCCCGTTGCCGCCGAGCGTGAGGGCGATGTCGCCGACGCCCGCGGCACCCTGCACGACGGCGACCGTACGGCCTTCGAGGGCGGAAAGGTCGGCGGCGAAGGTGTTCGCGTCTGCGGTGAGCTGTGCGGCATAGGCGGGGTCGACGACGACGCGGCTGGCGGAGATGAAGCTGAACGAGCCGGTGCCGGCGGTCCAGGAGCGCAGGGACGGGACTGTCGTCGGGGTGCCAGTGGCGGCGTGGGTCGCCGGCGCCGCGGCGAGCAGGTAGACG
The DNA here is from genome assembly GCF_027158125.1 of Streptomyces sp. H39-C1. Lineage (NCBI taxonomy): Bacteria > Bacillati > Actinomycetota > Actinomycetes > Kitasatosporales > Streptomycetaceae > Streptomyces > Streptomyces sp. H39-C1. The sequence continues at coordinate 15,483 of NZ_JAPVLS010000027.1, read as the reverse complement.
GGGACGAGGCTGGCGGCGAGGGCGGCCGCGGCCAGGGTTCTGAGTGGTCGCATCGGGTGTCCGGTCTGTCGGAGGGACGGTGCGGCACGGTGCGGGGTTGTGCGCGATTCGCTGCTCGATCTGCGCGGTATAGACCACGTGGAGCTTGTAGTGCGCAGTATTGGACAGAAATCCGGGGCGTGGCAAGGGTCTGATAGCGGGTAATTGCTGCCCGCTGCCGCATGGGCGGCCGATCCATCGGCACCACAACTCGAACGCGCCGCCCGCGAACACGCCCTGCCCTCTGACGGCCCGTCGGGTGAGCAGGCCGTCTGACCGCTCTGCGAGCCCTGGGCCTCCCCGACGACTTTCGCGGGCGTACTCCTGACCAGGGGTGCCGCTACGAAGGACGATCTTTGGTGCCGGGTTGCCCTCACCGGACCATCGCAGGTACTCCCAACGCATCCAGCGGGCTTGTCGTTGCCGACAAACCCGCTGGTCGCACTATCGGGACGACAGGATGTGAACCTGCGACCCTTCGACCCCATGCCGCGCACCGTCCGAAGGACACTCGGTCCTGGTCCTGGGACGACGACACAGCCGATCGGCTCCCGGCCAACTGCAAGGAGAACGAGCCTTAGCGGCCTCGGATCCGGCCGACAGGGCCGCCCTCAGGGGCAGCGCACCGAACGCCGGCACGAGGAGGGGTACGGCCCCCCCCAAAGGTGTCAGTTCCAGCGGCGCTGACCGGTCTCAGCGGAAGGCTGCGACATTGCGGGCAGCCCAGTCGGCGAACCGACGCGGGGCGCGGCCGAGGACCCGCTGGACGTCCGGGCTGACGCGCAGCTCGGCCGGGCTCGGCGAACCGAGGATGTCCAGCGTGTCGTCGGCGAGCTCCGACGGCATGCTCTGGGTCATGGCGGCCTTGGCCTCGTCGCGGGTGAGTTCGTGGAACCTCACCGGCGAGCCCAGCGCGGCGGCTAGGGCCTCCGCCTGCCGGCGCGGAGTGATCACCTCCGGACCGGTGAGCTCGTACACACCGCCGGTGTGCCGGTCCTCCACCAGGCAGGCCGCCGAGACCGCGGCGATGTCCGCCGGGTCGATGATCGGCAGCCCGACGTCGCCGAAGGGCGCGGCGACGAGCTGTTGCGTGCGGACGGAATCGGCCCACCACAGGGCGTTGGAGGCGAAGCCGCCCGGCCGCAGGATGGCCCACTCCAGACCGGACTCCCGCAGCGTGTCCTCCAGTGCGCGCATCGCGATCCGCGTTTGGCCGTAGGGCCTGGTCGCCACGCCCTGCGTGGAGAGCAGGACGACCCGGCGGACCCCGCCGGCCGCAGCTTCGCCGATGATGTCGGCGGGGTTGGCTCCAGTGGCGTGCAGGTCGCCGGACAGCAGAAGGAACAGTGCCTTCGCCCCGGCCAGCGCGGGCTTGAGTGTGGCGGGCTCGGCCAGGTCGGCCACCATGTGGCGGACGCCGTTGGGCACCGCCGCCCCGTGTCGTGACACCGCCGTCACCTGATGGCCCGCCTCGGCCAGTGCCTGCGTCAACGGCCGGCCGATATTCCCGGTAGCCCCGGTTACCACGATCATGATCAGCTCCTTGTCGGAAGTCCTCAGTGGTCTGCACGCTAGGAGCACGGGCTTACTTTTGGTAAGGACATACCCCGAGGTAAGCTCCTGACATGACGGAAGGCGTGCAGGACAGACAGGCCGAGGCGGGGAAGCGGTATGACGTGTTTCACACCGACTGCCCCGCGCGCGATGTGGTCGACCACGTGACCAGCAGGTGGGGCGTGTGGGTGCTGATCTCCTTGCGGAGCAACAGCCTCCGGTTCTACGAACTGCGCGACAGCATCCGGGGCATCAGCGAGAAGATGCTCGCGCAGACCCTGCGCGGGCTGGTCCAGGACGGCCTGATCTGGCGTGAGGTCGAACCGACGACGCCGCCTCAGGTGACCTACGGGTTGACCGAGTTCGGCCGGGACGTCGGCGAGCCGCTGACGGAGCTGTTCGACCGGATCACGCTGCGGCTGTCGCCGCACAGCGCGGGATAATTCGCCGCCGCGGTTGTGGCGATGGCACTGCCGTGCGCCCCTACGGAACCACTCCGATTCAACGTCTGCGGCTACGGCGAAGACATGGGCCGACCCCACCCTCGACGGAAGAATCGCGGCGCCCCGCTGCCGACCGGTGAAGGGGGCGGGGCGCCGAAGGAAACGTGATGCTACGTCAGCTCACGGCGCGCCCGACGCGCTCCTCGACACCTACGAGGCCGAGCGGCGGCCGGTCGCGCGGCATGTGCTCGCCCTCACCACCCTAGTCTTCGAGCAGGACCGCGTGGACAAGGACCGCGGCTTCTCCCAGCGCGGCGGCGCGACCTTCCAACTGGGCCTCGGCTACCGCGAGAGCCCCCTGACCCGCGAGTACCGAGAGGGCCTGGGCGACGACGCGCTGCGCGCCGGAGACGCGCCCCCGACGCCCCCTGTGGGCCCATCCGTCTCTTCGACCTCTTCCGCGGCCCGCACGCCACTCTCCTCGCCTTCGGCGGGACCGATGCCCCAGCCTCGGAACGCTACAAGCCGGTCCGGGTCGGCCGGCCCGGCGAGCAGGGCGACGTCATCGACGTGGACGGCCACGCACACAAGGCCTACGGGGACCGGGGGCTCTTTCTCTTACGGCCCGACGGGTAGGTGGCACTCGCGGCGGAGGACCCGGCGGACCTGGCCTCGTACGAGGTCCACCAGCCAATCGTTCGTAGCGATCGCAGCTGTGGATACGTCGTCTGGTCGCGATGCGGGCGGATCCGTAGGCTCGGCCGCATGCATGATGAATCCGAACGCGTGGAGAGCCTGTTAGACGCCCAGGCCAAGGCCATTGCCCTCTTCTCTGAGGTGCAGAGTCGGCGGCTGGTCACCGCGGGCGAGAGTGAGCAGGGGATCAGTGAGCGGATTCGCGATCTCGCGCAGGAGTTGTTCGGCGTGCGGCGCGGTGAGGACGAGCGGATCGTCCGGTCGGGCACGAACACCCTTCAGCCGTATCAGGTGCGCCCGGAGGATCGGCTCGTCGACGCCGACGAGGTCGTTGTCTGTGACCTGGGCGGTGTCTTTGAACAGAGGGAAGCCCACTTCCGACGTACTGCGGTTCTCGGCGGGTCTCCTGTCAAGCTGCGGCTTCGGGACGATCTGCAACTGATCTTCGAAGCGGGCAGGCGCGCGTTCGAGAGCGATCCTGGCATAACCGGCGAAGAGCTCTTCACGGTCATCGCTGAGCTGACAACCGAGGCGGGGTGGGAGTTCGGCAGCCCGCACGCTGGGCATCTGGTGGGCGAGGTCCCCCCGGAGACGGTCGCCCAGGACGAGGTCATGTCCTTCATCGCACCTGGCAATACGCAGCAACTGCGGCGCGAGGACAAGGCCGGGCGTCCCTGCCACTGGGTGCTGGAGGTGCACCTCGTCGATCGGGATCGCGGGTTCGGTGGTTTCCACGATCAGCTGCTCGACCTCGGCTGATCGTGGCCGTGGCTGCACTGGGCGGATCACATCGGCCCGACGGGTGCCCTGGTCGCCCGGCCATGATGCGGTCTCACCCGGACGCTTCCGGGGCAGCGGTGCACCGGGGCGGTCGGCGCTGGTTACCAGCGCATTCATCGTGGGGCGGTGACGGTGCGGATGTCGGCCAGCCCGCAGAACAGGCGACCGGCATCTACTGCCGCGACGAGGACAGCGTCCTCGATGCCTTCGTCTGCCGCATGTGACTGAGCCCATGTCCCGGGTTCGACCAATGAGACGAGCACATGCCCATGGACCGCCGCGGCGTGCCATCCCGGACTGAGTGCCAGGGAGGAGGTGCAGGCCAGCTTCAGGCGGCCGGTGTCCAGTTGCGTGATCCGGTCTGCTTCGACGGTCACCGTGCAGTGCGTCATCGGCCACAGCCCGCCGTCCCACTCGCGGCGGGTCGGCCGACGCATTCCCGCGGCCTTCAGCCGTACCGCCAAATCGGCGTACCTGACCGCGTCAGGCGGCTGGACCGTTATGGCTGAACGGCGTTCACCGTCCCGCAGGACCACGGTGGCCAGGCCCCAAGAAGTCCGATTCATGGCTCTGGACGGTAGCGGCGTACCCGCGCTCAGGTGTCCCGTATGCCCAAAGTCCACCGGATCGGGCGACCCCCACCCCGTCGGCGAACTACTGGTGCGGGCCGGCGCACAGCCGGCCCCGCTGGAGGTGTCGATCGACCCGTACGCACCGCTGGACTTCGCGGCGCTTCACCCGGTCGCGCGCACCGCGCGAGCCTCCTGACGACTGCCCGCACCCTCCGCATCCGGTCGGGCTCATCGAGGATGCTTGGACGAGATCATTCGACATTAGGTTAGGCTAAGCTAAGTCACATCGCAGTGTGTGCCGGGCCGTCAAGGGGAGGAACAGCCATGGGGATGCCGGTGGTCTTCAGCGCCGAGCCGGCTGCCCAACAGCCTGGCAGCCGCGGTCTCGTGGCGTCTGTGGGGTGTATGCGCACCTCAGCGTCCTCCTGACGGCCGCAGACGCCTTCATGAACGACATTCAGCCTTTCGTCGTCGCGGACGCCGTGGCCGACTTCTCCGCCGAGGAGCACGCCATGGCCCTGCGGTGGGCCGCGCACAACGGCAAGGTCCGCACCACCAACGCCCTGCTGCGAGACCTGCTGCTCCGCAGGACCCCTCGGGACGCCTGACGCGTCTTCGCATGCCCCCACTGACAGAAAAGACGGAAGAACATGACCGTACGGGTCGCGGTGGCCGGGGCCAGTGGCTACGCCGGCGGCGAGATCCTGCGCCTGCTCGACTCACATCCCGGCGTGGAGATCGGTTCCGTGACGGCACACAGCCGAGCCGGCCAGGTGCTCGGTGAGGTGCAGCCGCACTTGTCCGCTCTCGCCGACCGAATGCTCAAGGAGACTTCGGCGGACACCTTGCGCGGGCACGACGTGGTGTTCCTCGCCCTCCCGCACGGCGAGTCGGCGCCCCTGGCCCGTCTGCTGGGGGAAGACACCCTGATCGTGGACTGCGGCGCGGACTTCCGTCTGCACGACGCCGGCGACTGGGAACGCTTCTACCACTCCGAGCACGCCGGGACGTGGCCGTACGGACTGCCCGAACTACCGGGCGCCCGAGTCGAACTGAAGGGCGCGAACCGGATCGCCGTACCGGGATGCTTCCCGACCGCCGTCAGCCTGGCGCTGTTCCCGGCCTACGCGGCCGGGCTCGTGGAGCCCGAAACCGTGATCGTGGCGGCCAGCGGAACCTCGGGCGCGGGCCGGGCGGCCAGAGCGCACCTTCTGGGCTCCGAGGTGATGGGCTCGATGACCCCGTACGGCGTCGGTGGCGTCCACCGGCACACCCCGGAGCTGGCGCAGAACCTGTCGCGGGTGGCAGGCGAGCAGGTCACCGTGTCCTTCACCCCGATGCTGGCACCCATGCCACGCGGCATTCTGGCCACCTGCTCGGCCCGTCTGCGCCCCGGCATGGGGGTCGACAGCGGCACGGACGAGGTGCGCGCGGTCTTCGAAGCCGCGTACGCCGACGAGCCGTTCGTCCGGCTGTTGCCGCCCGGCCAATGGCCCTCCACCGGATCGGTCCTGGGTTCCAATACCGTGCACGTGCAGGTGGCTGTGGATGCGGCCGCCGGTCGTCTGGTCTGCGTGAGCGCGATCGACAACCTGGTGAAGGGCACCGCGGGTGGCGCGGTGCAGAGCATGAATGTCGCCCTCGGCCTGCCGGAGTGGCTGGGCCTGCCCACGAATGGAGTGGCTCCGTGACCGTGACCGCTGCCCGCGGGTTCCTTGCGAGCGGTGTGGCCGCCGGCATCAAGGAATCCGGCGATCCCGACCTGGCCCTGGTCGTGAACCAGGGGCCGTCGCGTTCCGCCGCCGGGGTCTTCACCTCGAACCGGATACAGGCCGCGCCGGTGCGCTGGTCCCGCCGGATGCTGGCGAACCATCGGCTCTCCGCAGTGGTCCTCAATTCCGGGGGCGCCAATGCGTGTACCGGCCCGGCCGGAACCGAGGACGCGCGTCTGATGGCCGAGCGCACGGCCATGGCGGTCGGCGCGGAAGTGAACGACGTGGCGGTGTGCTCGACCGGGCTCATCGGCGTACCACTGCCGATGGACCGGGTCACGGCGGGCATCGACACCGCGGCCGACCGGCTGTCGGCCGTCGGCGGCGAGGACGCGGCCGTGGCGATCAAGACGACGGACTCGGTGCACAAGACCGCGGTGGCGCCCCGGTCCGGGTGGACCGTCGGCGGTATGGCGAAGGGTGCGGGGATGCTCGCGCCCGGGCTGGCCACCATGCTGGTGGTCCTCACCACGGACGCCGAGATCGACGGCCCGGCTCTCGACTCCGCGCTGCGCGCCGCCGTACGCACCACCTTCGACCGGGTGGACTCGGACGGCTGTATGTCCACCAATGACAGCGTGCTCCTGCTCTCGTCGGGCGCCTCCGGCGTGACCCCGGACGACGGGGAGTTCACCGACGCCGTGCACGCGGTGTGCCTCGACCTGGCGCGTCAGTTGGTGGCGGACGCCGAGGGCGCGTCGAAGGAGATCGAAGTGGCCGTCGTCGGCGCGGCGTCCGAGGAGGACGCCGTGACGGTGGGCCGGTCGGTGGCCCGGAACAACCTCCTCAAGTGCGCGCTGCACGGGGAGGATCCGAACTGGGGCCGGGTGCTGTCGGCTATCGGCACAACGGGCGCCGCCTTCGACCCGGACCGCCTGGACGTGGCGATCAACGGCGTCTGGGTCTGCCGGGACGGCGCGGCCGGGGAGGCCCGCGACAAGGTCGATCTGTCGGGGCGCCAGGTCACCGTCACCGTCGATCTGCGCTCCGGCAACGCCTCGGCGGCCATCTGGACCAACGACCTCACCGCCGAGTACGTCCACGAGAACAGCGCCTACAGCTCATGAACGGGACGGGGACAGGGATGAAGGCTCCCGTCGAACAGCACGTGGCCGCGGCGGACCTGCCACCGGGGGACCTTCCCTGGCAGGAAGAACTCCAGGGCCGGACGGTCGTCATCAAGTTCGGCGGCAACGCCATGGTGGATCCCGCGCTTCACCGGACGTTCGCTCAGGACGTCGTGGAGCTGTGGCACGCGGGGCTGCGTCCCGTCGTCGTGCACGGCGGCGGACCGCAGATCAGCGCGATGCTTGCCCGGCTCGACCTGGAGGTCCGCTTCGAGGCGGGCCTGAGAGTGACGACTCCGGAGACCATGGACGTGGTCCGTATGGTGCTGACGGGTCAGGTCCAGCGTGAGCTCGTCGGTGCCATCAACGCCCACGGGCCGTTCGCCGTGGGCATGTCGGGCGAGGACGCGCACACGATGACCGCGGTACGACGCGGCGCCCTGGTGGACGGCCGGCCGGTGGACATCGGCCTGGTCGGCGACGTCGTGGCGGTGGACCCCGGTACCGTACAGGTGCTGCTGGAGCAGGGCCGCATCCCGGTGATCTCGCCGGTCGCGCGCGGCACGGACGGGCGGGTCTACAACATCAACGCCGATCTCGCGGCGTCCGCGCTGGCCGTCGCGCTCGGCGCGGAGCGCCTGGTGATGCTGACGGACGTGGAGGGGCTGTACGCGGACTGGCCGCACAGCACCGAGGTGATCGAGCATCTGACTGCCGGTGAGCTGGACGTGCTGCTGCCGGGCCTCGCCGGCGGGATGCTCCCGAAGATGGAGGGCTGTCTGCGAGCGGTCCGCTCAGGAGTCGGCCGGGCGCACGTGCTCGACGGACGGGTACCGCACGCGGTGTTGCGCGGCGTCTTCACCGGGAGGAGCCCCGGCACCACGGTCGTACCCGACAGCACACCCGACAGGGGAGGAACGAGCTCATGACCGCCGCCGGCGCCGCACCGCTGACGGACCGCTGGCGAGCGGTGATGATGGACACCTATGGCACTCCCCCGCTGGCTCTGGTCCGCGAAGACGGCCGCACCGTGTGGGACAAATCGGGCCGCGCCTACACGGACTTCACTGGCGGGATCGCCCGGTGGCGGCCCGGATTCAGCGGGCGGCGCAGGGGGCCGGGTTCCTGGTGAACGCCGCCGGCGACCGGACCGTGCGGTTGGCTCCCGCTCTGACGGTCACGGAGGCGGAGATCGCCCAGTTGGTGGGAGCGTCGCCAGCCATCCTCGGCACGTGACGTCAGCGCGAGTGACGTCCACTCGGTGCGAAAGAGGGCGGGACCGAGCCGTTACGGCTCGGGTTCCGCCCTCTCGTCGTGACGGCTCACCAGGTGGCGCTCACAGGACCCGGGCGAGTACGCGGGCGCCCCGCCGGGGGTCCAGAGACCGTGCCCAGGACAGAGGGGCCAGGCTCGGGCACGTAGGAGCGAATCCGTGCCGCAGGAAGAGGCGGCCACTGCCGGTCGTCGCCGTGAACAGCGCGTCCAGCGACTGCGCCCGCCCACGGGCCAGGGCGGCGCCCAGAAGCCGTGCCCCCACACCACTCCCCTGCATGTGCTGCGCGACGCAGAAGTTGTACAGGACCCCGAGGGCCCGGCCGTCGCGCGTCGGGTCCGGGTCGTCGACGCGCAGCGCGAGGCAGCCGTCCAAGGTGCCGTCAGGCGCCTCGGCGACCAGGAAGTCGGTCGCTTGCGACGCGTAGACATGGAACGGCCGCTCACGCAGTACGCCCGCGCGGATGAACGGACGTGAGAGAGCGGCGAGAGCGGCGGCGTCCCGGGAACCGGCCGAGCGCACGGACGACGTGGGGGTGTGGGGTGGGCAAAGCGGTTGGTGCGCGCGGGACGACAGCCTCACAGCTTGTGCCCCTCCCCCACGTCCCGCCCGTCCACGAACGTCGCCACGACCTCGATGTCCCCGATCCTGGACCGGATGTACGCGTTCGTCAGCCTCGTACAGAGCATGATTCCGTCCCTGGGGTGTGTCGGGGCCGGGGCCGACTGCATCCCTCCAAGCGGCGCCTGGGTTCCACCGACAGGGACAGCCCCCGGCGCGGGTGCTCGTCGAGTGCTGGACTAGCGGGCCGTACCGATGCCGTCAGCGAGCGGCTGGGCCGTGGCCGGGGCGGCCTTCAGGTCGCGGTCGATGATCGATTGCAGGATCTCGCCGACTCTGATCGCCGTGTTGGACAGCAGGGACGACGTAATCCCGTGGGTGTGCTCGGTGCCGCCCTGGAGGTAGATGCCGCAGCGCAGTTCGGGGTGGGTCGCGACACGGTAGTCGCGCTCGACCCGGATGCGTCCCTGGTCGTCGCGGTGGCAGCGGTCCCCGACCTCGCCGAGGAGGCCCACGGGGTCTGCCTGGCTGTAGCCGGTGGCGTAGACGACGACGTCGGCGTCCAGCGTCGTCTCCTCGCCGGTGATGAGGGACTTGACGGTGGCCCGGACGTTGTCCTGTGTCTCCTCCACGCCGGTGAGCCGCGAGACGTTGATGAAGCGCAGCCGCTCGGTACCGAGGACACGCTCCTGATACGCCTGCCGGTACAGGTCGTCGATCAGGTCGATGTCCACCACGGAGTAGTTGGTGTTCCCGTGGTAGTCCATCAGCTTCTGCTTGATGTCGTCGGGGGCCGTGAAGTACTCGTCGACCGCGGCCGGGTCGAAGATGCGGTTGGCGAAGCTGCTGTCGTCGGCGGGGCTGTAGCCGTAGCGGGAGAAGACGGCGCAGACCTCGGCCTCGGGGAAGCGGCGGTGCAGGTAGGCCACGTTCTCGGCGGCGCTCTGGCCGGCGCCGACGACAACGAAGCGGGAGGGGTTGGTGCCCTCCAGCCCGTCGACCTTCTTCAGCAGCTCGGAGTTGTGCCAGACGCGGTCCGTCCGGTCGACGCCCTCCGGCATGACGGGACGCAGTCCGGTGCTGATGACGAGGTTGCGGGCCCGGTGGACCACGACCTCGGATCCCGAACGGGCTGTCACGTCCAGGTACTCCACCACACCGTCGCGTACGACGGGCTCGACGGCGATGACCTCGTGGCCGTAGGAGACCATGTCGTCGACCTTCGCCGCGGCCCACTCGAAGTAGTCGTGGAACTCGACGCGGAGCGGGAACAGGTTCTTGGCGTTGACGAAGTCGATGAGGCGGCCCTTGCTCTGCAGGTAGCAGAGGAAGCTGTACTCACTGGCCGGATTCCGCAGCGACACCAGGTCCTTGAGGTAGGACACCTGCATGGTCGCGTCGTCGATCAGCATGCCGCGGTGCCAGCCGAACTTCGGCTGCTGCTCGAAGAAGTGAGCGGTGACCGCCTCCTGCCTGCCGACGCGAGCGTTGTGCTCGCTGAGCGCTATCGCCATGGCCACGTTGGACGGCCCGAAGCCGATGCCAATGAGGTCGTGGACCAGAGGTGCGTCGCCAGGAAGAACCTGAGACATGTCACTCCCATCGTGCGGGACAGCCGCGTGTGAGGTGTGGGTGAGGACGAGGCGTCGGGCACACCGGAAGCGGCGGCCGAGCGGAACTTAGGTAAAGCTAACCTGATCTGGCCAACCTGTCACCCGGACAAAACAGGCAAAACGTCAATCATGCCGTCAAACGCCCTAGAATCGCGGGCTGTTGTACCCTTAGGTAAGCCTTGCTTTACTTAGCGCCGGTCATTCGCTCTTTCGAGGAGGAACCCCATGCGGGTCGTCATGTTCGGTTATCAGACCTGGGGGCACCGCACCCTGCAAGCGCTCCTCGACTCCGAGCACGACGTGGTGATGGTCGTGACGCATCCCAAGAGCGAGCACGCTTACGAGAAGATCTGGAGCGACTCGGTGGCTGAGCTGGCCGAGAAGCACGGAGTCCCCGTGGTCATCCGCGACCGGCCCGACGACGAGGAGTTGTTCGACCGTCTCAAGGAGGCCGACCCGGACATCATCGTGGCCAACAACTGGCGTACGTGGATCCCGCCGCGCATCTTCAACCTCCCCCGGCACGGAACACTGAACGTCCACGACTCGCTGCTGCCCAAGTACGCCGGCTTCTCGCCACTGATCTGGGCCCTCATCAACGGCGAGCCCGAGGTCGGCGTCACGGCCCACATGATGGACGACGAGCTCGACGCGGGCGACATCGTCCAGCAGCGTGCAGTCCCCGTCGAGCCGACCGACACGGCCACCGATCTGTTCCACAAGACGGTCGACCTCATCGCCCCGGTAACGACCGGCGCCCTCGCTCTGATCGCCTCCAGGCAGACGGAGTTCACCCAGCAGGACCGCTCCCAGGCCACCTTCTTCCACAAGCGGTCCGAGGAGGACATCCGCATCGACTGGAGCTGGCCGGCCGAGGACCTCGCGCGCCTGGTCCGCGCCCAGTCCGCCCCCTACCCCAGCGCCTTCGCCTTCCACAACGGCAAGCGCCTCGAAGTGGTCTCCGCCGTCGTGTCCCAGGGCCGGTACGGCGGCACCCCGGGCCGCGTCTTCTACCGCGAAGGTGACGGCGTGGTGATCGTCGCCGGGGCCGACGCCCGCAGGGGCCGCAACCACGGCCTGGCCATCAGCCGCGTACGGACCGAGGACGGCCAGGAGATGCCGGCCCTCGAGTACTTCACCTCCATGGGCGGCTACCTCACCAGCCGTCCCTGACCCGTCGGCTGAGCACCGAGGGCCCAGGCGATCCTGGGCCCTCGGCACCGCCATACGCGCAGGAGGCTGGGCCGACCCGACTCAGAGGAACGGTATAACCCATCCGCGTCACAGCCGAAGGTGAGCGTCCGGGGCCGCACGCTCGGCTCGCACAGCTTCGAGCCATCGCTCCTGACGGCTCCCGGGAGCGAGCAGGACGCAGTCGTCACAGTTGCCCGCATCGGGGATGCGGTAGTTGAGGCAGCAGGTGGTTCTGGTGAAGAACGGGTGCCCGGCCACAGGTTCCGCCTGGTGGCCGGTGCCCCGGAGGTGGCCGAGGCCGAGGAGCCGGTCGCCCAGGGCGATCGCTTCGCGTGCGTGGGACGGCCGTTCGTGGGCGATGACGCCGACGACGCCGGTCAGTGACGAGGCGTCGTTGCCCCAGAGCAGCCGCGGGGAGACCTTGACGACTGCGCGGGTGAGGTCGGCCAGCGGCTGCAGGATTCGGGCCATCGCCCGGTAGAGCGGTTCGGCTGTGGCCTCAGGGCAGTTGGTCTCCATGCCCCTGGGCTCGGACAGGCGGAGTGGGAGCGGGCCGGCGGCCGAGGCCCGCCAGGACAGCCGGGTCGGCGTCCAGTCCAGGACGGTGCGGTGCAGGACGGCCGCGCCGAGGACAGGGAACCACAGGCGAGCTGCCAGGTCCTGGTAGACGCTGGACGCCGCGACGCGCAGCTCGGTGGTCCGGTAGGCATCTGCGGTGGCGAGGATGCGTGCTTCGAGGGCGTCGCGGTCGCTGAGGCGATCGCGCAGCGCCCGCCAGCCGGGGCCGTCGTGGGCGGTGAAGAGGTGGAAGTGGTCACCGAGTTCGGAGACTTCGGCGATGATCTGGCCGAGCCGGGCCGGTTCCATCGGTTCCATCGCTGGACTGCCTGTCCTGCCGGAGGGGCGGGTCAGTGTGTCTCGACAAGGGCGCCGGAGAGCTGGTCGGCCGCGCCGGGGACGGGGGCGGCCGGGTCGGTGCCGAGGTCCACGATGCGGTTGTCCTGGTCGACATGGACGACGTGCGACTGGTGGCGGCGGGCTTCGCTCTCCTCCACCTGCTGGAACGACATGATGATGACCAGATCGCCCGGCTGGACCAGATGAGCCGCAGCGCCATTGATGCCGATGACGCCGGAACCTGCGGGTCCCTCGATGGCGTAAGTGGTGAGCCGGGCTCCGTTGGTGATGTCGACGACGTGGACCTGTTCGCCCTCCAGGAGATCGGCGGCCTCCAACAGGTTCTTGTCGATGGTGATCGAACCCACGTAGTGCAGGTCGGCCTGGGTGACGGTGGCCCGGTGGATCTTGCCGCCCAGCAGAGTGCGCTGCATGTCATGCCCTCCGTATGACGAAATGACGAGTCGGCCGCGCGGACCGGAGCCCGAGCGGATTTAGGTAATGCTAACCTAAGTTGAATTTTGGAACCCCCGCCAGAGCCCGCGTGAATGTGCCAGACGTCACCGGGTGGAAAGGAGCACGATGGCTCGCCCCAGTTCGATCCGCATCTCTCCCAGAACACGGTTGCGTTCGCGGTTCGCCGCGACGATAACGGCCTTCGTGGTCGGCGCCGCCTTGCTGTCGGCGTGCTCGTCGTCCGAGGACACCACGGCACCCGCCGCCGCGGCGTCGTCCGGCTCGGCCTTTCCCGTGACCATCAAGCACAAGTTCGGCTCCACGGCCATCCCGAGCAAGCCGAAGCGGGTGGTCACCGTGGGCTGGGACGACCAGGACTTCGCGCTGGCACTGGGCGTGGTGCCGGTCAGTACCCGCGAGTGGTTCACGCAGTACCCGACCTACCCCTGGGTCAAGAAGGAGTTGGGCGGCACGAAGCTGCCCACCTTCTCCGCCGAGCTGAACTTCGAGGCCATCGCCAAGCAACGTCCCGATGTGATCCTCGCGATCAACGAGACGGTCACCAAGGAGAGCTACCGGAAGCTCTCGGCGATCGCGCCGACCGTCGTCCAGTCCAGCGCATACCTCGACGAGAAGACCCCCTGGAACGTGCAGACGCTGACGACCGGCCAGGCGCTGGGCAAGAGCGCCGAGGCCCAGGCACTGGTCGACAAGGTCGAATCGAAGATCGCCGCCGCGAAGAAGGCCCATCCCGAGTTCGCCGGCAAGGTGCTCGCCATGGACTACGGCCCCGACAAGGGCCAGCACTGGATCGCTCCGGCCCACGACCCGCGCCGGGTCCTCTTCGACGAGCTCGGTTTCGCCACGCAGACCGTCAAGGAAGACCTCAGCGAGGAGCGGCTCGACCTGATCGACAAGGACGTGCTGGTCGTTGTCGGCGCGACCAAGCCGGCGATGCTGGCCTCGCCGGCCTTCGCCCGCCTGAACGTCGTCAAGAGCGACCGTACGCTCTACACCAGCTTCGACACCCCGCTGGCGGGCGCGCTGTCCTACAGCGGCCCCAACGCCCTGTTGTACGCGCTGGACGTACTGGTCCCGCAGTTGGCCAACGCGGTCGACGGCAAGACCGACACCAAGGTGGCCGACCTGTCCAACCAGTCCTGACGCAGTGGACGCCCGAGGATGTCGAGCGTCCGGGCGTCGAGCAGTTCCGAGTGCCCGCACGCGACGGCGTGCACCCGCAGGGCCCCACCGATGTGCGCGGCCCACTGCTCCGACGCCGTGCCGTGGAAGCCGGGCTCCGCGACGGTGGCGTCGACGAACACCGCGTCGCCGGGGAAGACCCCGAACTCCGCGTGCTCGGCCAGGTGGTCGCTCTCCAGGTAGTTCTCGACCACCCGGGCGATCTGCCCGTCCGCCAGCATCGACACCTCGCCACCGGAGTGGCGCAGCAGCACCACCGCGTCCGCCACGGACATCGAGGCCGCCTGCTCCGCCGGGACCGGGTACCCCAGCTCGGTGAGCAGCCGGACCACGGCCGCCGGACCGTCCCACGCCGCGTCGTACCGCTGCGTCCCGTCCTCCTCCGTCGCGTCCTGCGATGCCGGGACCCTGGCCCGCGAGTCGAGCATGCCCAGGAAGGACACCTCCCGGCCCGCGGCGGTCAGCAGCGTCGCCACCGCGTGGGCCACCGCTCCGCCGAACGACCAGCCCAGCAGCCGGACGGGGCCGGCCGGGGCGGTCCGACCGATCAGCTCGGCGTACTCGGCCGCCAACTCCCCGAAAGTGGTGGGCAGATCGTCGGTGCGGCTGAGCCGCGGCGACTGCAGGCCGTACAGCGGTATCCCGTCCGGCAGGTGACGCTTCAGCCCGGCGAACTGCCAGCTCAGACCGCTGGCCGGGGGCAGGCAGAACAGCGGCGCCCGGTCGCCCCCGGTGCGCAGCGGCAGAAGCGGCGCCAGTGCGTCGCCCACCGGGGCGGCCGCGCCGCTGAGCCTGCGGGCCAGCGCCGCCGGAGTCGGCAGCGCGAACAGCTCCGCGACCGGCAGCTCCACCCCGAACTCGCGGCGCAGCGCGGCGGCCAGCCGGACCAGCAGCAGCGAATGGCCGCCGAGGACGAAGAAGTCGTCGTCCACCCCGACCGACTCGACACCCAGCACCGAGGCGGCGGCCTGGCAGACGGCGGCCTCGGTACGCGAGCGCGGTCCGGTGTGCGACGTCAGGTCCGCGAAGTCGACCTCGGGCAGTGCCGCCCGGTCCACCTTGCCGTTGGGGGTGAGCGGAAGCTCGTCCAGTACGGTCGTCGCCGCGGGGATCATGTACGAGGGCAGCTGAGTGGCGAGGTGTGCCGCGAGCGTCCGGGGCACGTCAGGGGTGCCGTCGGCCGTGGTCAGGTAGGCGAGGACCCGCCCGTTGCCCTGCCCGTCGGTACGGGCCACGGCCGCCGCGCGCGCCACGCCCGGATGCGCCGCCATGACGGACTCGATCTCGCCCAACTCGATCCGGAAGCCCCGGACCTTGACCTGGTGGTCGCCGCGGCCGAGGAACTCCAGCCCGCCGCCGGAGT